>CAKTVN010000237.1 GCA_934623545.1 uncultured Oscillospiraceae bacterium | reverse complement strand
TCAAAATCACGGAATCGGTTACGCCAAAGGCGGAACCTTTCTGATTAAAGAATTTAATCAGAAAATAGTATTAATTGGTTACAAAAGGATGACAAGTTTCTTTCATAATTCAGTTATGTCAACGTTTTTTCGCCTTCGCGAAGAAAAGAACCTCATTTGCGGATTTGGAACGAAATGGTTAATTCTTTTGATTCGATTGAAAACAAACGAAATTTCGCCTGTGGAGAAAGCTGTGGACAATGTGAATAACTTTTGCAGCCGCTCCGTCAGATTATGATTACGGTGAACCGAACGGCTGTTTCGGTTTCCGCGCGGCGCGGCGGCGAATGCGCAGCTTCTGCCGAAAAGAGACGAATTGCGCTTTTCAAACGGCCGCGCCTGTGCTATGATGGTCATGCAAAACGGAGCCTGCGCATATGCTTTTCCGAGGTGAGAAACGATGGAAAAGCTCTGCCGCCGTGTTCTGTATTGCGCGCTTTTGCTTGGCGCGCTGTTTCTGTGCGTCTATCCGTTTACAGGCGATGGGGGAGCGGCTATGGTCTCCGCGCCCGCGCAGACGCCGGTGCGCGTCGTGGTCGATGCAGGTCATGGCGGCGAGGACGGCGGCGCCAGCGGCGCCTCCGGTGTCCCGGAGAGCCGCATCAATCTCGAGATCGCGCTGCGCCTGCGGGACCTTCTGGTCTTTGCCGGTGCGCAGCCCGTGATGATCCGCGAGACGGATACGGCGGTCTATACCGGCGACTGCGCGACCATCACGCAGAAGAAGGTCTCGGACCTCAAAAACCGCGTCAAGACGGTCAACGCGGCGGATGCCGCCGTGCTGGTCAGCATCCATCAGAATTTCTTCGGGCAGAGCAAATACCGCGGCGCGCAGGTCTTCTTCGCAAAGACGGACGGCAGCCGCGCGCTTGCCGAGACGGTACAGCGCGTGCTGCGCGAAAGCGTCGATGCGTCCAATCACCGGCAGGTCAAGCCGGCACAGTCGGTCTACCTGATGGAGCATCTGGAGTGTACGGGCGTTCTGGTGGAGTGCGGCTTTCTCTCCAATCCGGAGGAGGAGCGGCTGCTTCAGGACGGGACCTATCAGAAAAAGATCGCCGCCGCGATCTGCGGCGCGCTTACGGAGTACCTCTCTGAAAAGGAGCACACAAATGAAGTCTAAGACGGTTTTTTACTGCAAAAACTGCGGAAATGAGTTCCCGCGCTGGCAGGGGCAGTGCCCCGCGTGCGGTGCGTGGAACACCATAGAGGAGTTCACCGCAAAGCCCGCAGCCTCGCCTGCCAAGGGCGCCGCGAGACCGACCGGACGCGCGGTCCCGAAGCGTCTGCGCGAGGTCGAAAGCGGCAGCGAAATTCGCTTTTCCACCGGGCTCGGCGAGCTGGACCGCGTGCTCGGCGGCGGCGGTGTACGCGGCTCGCTCGTGCTGGTCGGCGGCGCGCCGGGCATCGGCAAATCGACACTGCTGCTTCAGATCTGCGCCTATCTCGGCAAGACGCAGCAGATCTTATACGTCTCCGGCGAGGAAAGCGAGCGTCAGATCAAAATGCGCGCCGAGCGGCTGCGCGTAGAGAGCGACAATCTGCTCGTCCTCTCCGAGACGGACGTCACGACCATTGTCGAGACGGTGCGCGAGCTGGAGCCGGATATTCTGATCGCGGACTCGATCCAGACGCTCTATAACCCCGAAAGCACCTCGACGCCCGGAAGCGTCAGCCAGGTCAAGGAATGCACGATGGCGCTGATGCAGCTTGCGAAGGGGAGCGGCGTAACGGTCTTCGTCGTCGGGCACGTCAACAAGGAGGGCGCGATCGCCGGACCGAAGGTGCTGGAGCACATGGTCGACTGCGTGCTCTATTTTGAGGGCGAGCAGGCGAGCAATTACCGCATCCTGCGCGCGGCGAAGAACCGCTTCGGCTCCACCAACGAGATCGGCGTGTTCGAGATGGAGGAGAAGGGGCTGATTGAGGTCCCGAATCCGTCGGAGATGCTGCTTGCCGGGCGACCGATCGGCGCGCCGGGGACGTGCGTCGCCTGCGCGATGGAGGGCACGCGCCCCGTACTTGCCGAGGTGCAGGCGCTGGTGGCGCGGACGAGCTTCAACGTCCCGCGACGGACGACCGACGGCTTTGATTTTAACCGCGCGAATCTGCTGCTCGCGGTGACGGAAAAGCGCGGCGGGCTTGCCATTGGGATGTGCGACGCCTACATCAACGTCATCGGCGGGCTTCAGCTGGACGAGCCCGCAGCGGACCTGGCGTTGGTGCTCGCAGTGGCATCGAGCTACCGCGACAAGCCCATTGACGGCAAAACGACCGCGATCGGCGAGGTGGGGCTCACCGGCGAGGTGCGGTCCGTGACGGCGCTTCAGCAGCGTCTGACAGAGGCGGCGCGCCTTGGCTTTGCGCGCTGCTTTATCCCGAGGCACGGCACGCAGCAGATCGCCGCGCCGAACGGCATGGAGCTCGTTCGCGTGCGGAACATCCGCGAAGCGATCGAATTTGCACTTTGAGAGGGGAACACAACGATGGAAGCAAGAAAACTGCTCGACGCGCTGCGCGTTGCGGAGCGGCTGAAGGACGCGACGCGGCACTGCTATACCTCCGGCGGCAGGCGCGAGAGCGTCGCGGAGCACAGCTGGCGCCTGGCGCTGCTGGCATATTGGGTGAGCGACGAATTTCCGGAGCTCGACATGGACCGCGTGATCAAAATGTGCCTCATCCACGACCTCGGCGAGGCGTTTACGGGCGATATCCCGACGTTTGAGAAGAGCGGCGCGGACGAGAAGCGGGAGGAAGCGCTGCTGGAAGCGTGGACGGCATCGCTGCCGGAGCCGTTCTGTACGCAGATGGCGGCGCTGTATGCGGAGATGGCGGCGCTCACGACCCCAGAGGCGAAGCTCTACAAGGCGCTCGACAATCTCGAGGCGGTCATTCAGCACAACGAGTCGGACCTTTCGACGTGGATCCCACTGGAATACACCCTGAATCTGACCTACGGCGAGGACAAGGCTGCGTTCAGCGAATATCTGAAGGCGCTGCGCGCGGCCGTGCGCGCGGACTCGGAGGAAAAGCTGCGCGCTGCCGGAATGGAAATCCCTGCGACGGTATAAAAGGGGAGCGGCGCACAGCCCACTTAGGGTGTATTCTTCCAACTCC
>CAKTVN010000236.1 GCA_934623545.1 uncultured Oscillospiraceae bacterium | reverse complement strand
TCTTTGCGCGGCAAAGAAAAAGCCGCTGGCGGTAAAAAGAAAACGCCAAAGGGGGATTTCGATTTCCCCCTTTGGAAACCCCTTAAAACGACCAAGAAGAGGGCTGATGCCCCCTTCTTGGATCATTCCCGGGAGTTTGGTTGGTGCAAAGCATATCCCAGACCAATAAAACGCGATGCAGATGCGTATACGGCAGACCGGCGAGGTAGTCGAAATACTCTGCGCCTCTTTTGACTTCCATACGTCAAATATTCAACGGGCGCAAACGGAACGACTCGTAAAATTTGCCGTGCGCTCAGGAAACCCAATCCTACGGTCGCCCGTCAGGGCGTTCGGACTACGGAAAGTGGAACGAAAAAACGCAGAATGTAACGACTTGTTTTTCTGCGCGTAAGCGCTATTTCGCGTCCCCTGGCACTCTTTTCTCCACCATCTTTTCTCTTGCAAGAGAAAAGATGGTGCCGCCGGAGGCATCCCGCGCCTGCGGCGCAGGCGGGCGGACAGAGTCGTCCGCCCCTACGCCTCATAAGGTCGGAAAGCTCTACGAATTTCATACGTCAAATATTCAACGGGCGCAAACGGAACGACTCGTAAGATTTGCCGTGCGTTCAGGAAACCCGATTTGACGGTCGCCCGCAAGGGCGTTCCTTGACCGCCGGTGTAACGATAACACGTAGAATGTAACGATTTGTTTTTCGCGCGTAAGCGCTATTTCGTTCTCCAGCGTCCTTTTCTTCCATATCTTTTCCCGCAAGAGGGAAAAGATATGGTCGCCGAAGGCACAGTTACAGCGTCGCTGTAAAAACGGCACTGCGGTGCAATCGCAGAAGTGTTCCGCGCGTCCCTTTCAGGGATGCGCCTTGCTTGAAATTTCCTGCAGCTGGAAGCGATACTCCTGCTCCGCATCCGGATATTTTTCGCGGTCGACGCGGCTCAAAAACATGGCAAGCGGGCGGATCCAGAGACCGCCGTCGCCGTAAGGCTTGCGGTAGATGACGTAGGGCTCGCTGGTTTCCGAGTCCTGCGCGACGCCCTCGACCAGATAATAGTCGCCCTTGAAATGGCGGTAAACACGACCGATTTGAAGCTCCTGCATGAAAAAATTCTCCTTTGCTGTTGTTTGCTATTTCGCTCCCTCCACAGAGGCGAGCGCGGAAAGCGAAACGGAGACGCCTGCCTCCAAGGCGGTCAGGTTGTCGCCGTCATGCGTGAGGATGCAGAGCGGCATCGCGTCTGCCAGCTCCGTCGGGACGACGCGCTTGCCGGAGATTCTCCAGGCGCTGTCCGGGAGGGGACGCAGCGCGAAGACGGCGTGCATCCCGGCTTCACAGCCGGAAAAGCCCGGGATGGGGACTGTATCCGCCGAAATATCTTCACCGGACAGCTCTGCCGCGCCGATGAGGCGGAGCGAGCCGGTACGCGCCTCGCCGGAGAGGGTCTGATCGACCTCCACCGTCACGACCGCGAGATACCACACGCCGTCTGACACCGGCACGCGCACAGCGTCAACGGAGGAGACGGTCCCTTCTACCAGAGTTTTGTCTTGCAGAAGGGCGAAAAGCTCCTCGCTGCTTGCGGCGGGCGCGCCGTATCCGGAGGAGAAGACCGGCTCCTCGACCGGCTCCGCCGGGAGATCCAGCGACTGCAAATAGGGTAGAAGCGTGTCCGGCTTCACGGAGGACCGGACTGTCCGGTATACCAGAAGGAAAATCAAAACTCAGAGAAGGACGATCAGGACGCATATCAGCCACTGGCGGGCGGTGGACGGAGCGGCTTTTTCGGCTGCTTCGGGGACCTGTTTACACATATGGACACATCCTTTCGTAAAGATTCGTTTTTGAATTTCTTTTTCCATATACCACCATAGCACAAGCCTTGCGCAAATGCAACGCGGCGGGGAGAAATTCAGAAATCTTCAGAAAAAGACGGGCGTGTGCGTGTTTAGGCGCGTTCCGGATTGGAGGGCGGCGCGGCGGGCGCGCCCAGCTCGCGGTAGGTTTTTGCAATGAGGAATACCGAAATCAGGAAGGTCAGAATATCCGACACCGGCATGGAATACAGCACACCGTCCAAGCCGAAGAACACAGGCAGCAGCAGAGCAAAGCCAACGCCGAACACCACCTCGCGGAACATGGACAGCAGCGTGGCGGTCAGCGCCTTACCGACTGCCTGCAAAAAGATGAAGCACGCTTTGTTGACGCACGCGAGCACCATCATGCACAGATAGGTGCGGAAGGCTTTGACAGCGAAATCGGTATAATAGCTGCTTTCGTTTTTCGCCCCGAAGATGGCGATGAGCTGGTGCGGGAAGCACTCTGCCAGCACAAGCGCTGCCGCGCCCACCAGCGCCTCGGCGATCAGCAGCTTGGTGAACAGCTCCCGGACGCGCGGTTTTTTCTCCGCGCCCATGTTATAGCCTACAATGGGAATACAGCCTGCCGCCATGCCGACGACGATGGAAATGACGATCTGGAAGAACTTCATGACGATGCCGACGACTGCCATCGGGATCTGCGCGTACTGCACCTGTCCGAACACAGCGTCCAGCGCGCTATATTTGCGGAGCATATTGTTGATCGCTGCCATCGCCGCGACCAGACTGATCTGAGACAGAAAGCTGGTCGCGCCAAGGCTCAGAAGCCGGACGCAGACGGCTCCGTCAGGGCGGTAGTCGCCGCGGGTTGGCTTGACGAGCTTCATGTGCAGCAGATACCACACGGCGAGCGCCGCCGTCACGATCTGCCCGAGCACGGTGGCGACCGCCGCACCCATCATACCCCATTTGAACACAAAAATGAAGATGGGGTCCAGAATGATGTTGAGGACCGCTCCGGCAAGGGTGGAGACCATTGCAAAGCGGGGAGCCCCGTCCGCGCGGATGATGGGGTTCATCGCTTGTCCGAACATATAGAAGGGAATGCCGAGCGTGATGTAAAAGAAGTACTCCTGCGCGCAGCGATGGGTCTCTTCGTTGACGGTGCCGCCGAACATGGCGATGATGCCATCCGCGAAAAGGAGATATACTGCCGTTAAAATGAGACTGCTCACGACAGACAGCACGACGGCGCTGCCGACACCGCGCTTTGTGGCGGGCAGTTCATTTTTGCCGAGCGAAATGCTCACAAACGCGCAGCAGCCGTCGCCGATCATGACGGCAATGGCGAGCGC
>CAKTVN010000235.1 GCA_934623545.1 uncultured Oscillospiraceae bacterium | reverse complement strand
TATCAAAATCACGGAATCGGTTACGCCAAAGGCGGAACCTTTCTGATTAAAGAATTTAATCAGAAAATAGTATGAAAGCTTGAAAAGCGCAGGAATACTGTGTGCACCCGCAAGGGGTATGCCGCATCCGCAGCGCTCCGGCGCCCCTGATGTCTGCGCAATATTTCAAGTTTTTCAAACCACCGAAGCGCGAAGACGAAATTGTGCGGTGCTGCCTTACAGCTCCTCCCGCAGCGCGGAAAGCGCCTGCGGCGTGTCGCAGTCGGCAAGCTCCCGCTCCGGAAGCTCGACCGGAAGATATACCTCCGGATGCGCCTTGATGACCTGATTGCCCCCCACATCGCCCTCGAGCGCCAGAAGCTCCGGGAAAAACCGCGCCGGGAAGAGGTTCGGATTGCCGCGCCGCCCATTCCGGCACGCGCCCGCGATGCGCTCCGGCGCGCGCATCCACTGCCCGACGACGCGCCGCACGGAATCCTGCCGCAGCAGCGGCTGGTCGGAGACCAGATACAAAATGCCGTCGCAGCCGCACAGCGCCTGCGTGCCGAGGCGCACAGTATGGCTCAAGCCCCACTCCGGGTGCGCGTTGTGGATGGCGGCGAAGCCGTATTTCCCGGCAAGCTCCTCAATGCCCTCATACTGCGACACGACGCACACCGCGAAAAACAACTCGCGCGGCACCGCGTCCAGCGCGCGCTCGATGAGCGTCTTTCCGTCCAGCACCGCCTCCAGCTTGTTCCCGCCGAAGCGGCTCCCATTTCCCGCCGCCATCACCAGACAGCCGATGCGAAGCCCGGTATCCTTTTCCATGCAGCCGTTTCCTCCGTTCGATCCCGGTTATTTTTCACAAAACAGTATAGCCCATTTTTATGAAAAAAGTCAAGAAAGCGTTGGCTTGTTCGATAGTTCCGAAAAAATCGTTATCTCGCAAGTAGAATAACGAAAATACTTTCTATTTCACACGACCAATGCTATAATTGTAACAAATATAGAGCGTATTCACAGGAAAAATCATGGCAAAATGCCAAAACGCAATTTTGCCGCAGAAAACGGAGGGAACGCAATGGGCATCGTAGGAAAAAGCGAAGTCCGTGTTGACGCCTTTGACAAGGCGACCGGCAGAACCAAATATTATGATGACCTCGCGCCGGCGGATGCACTGTATGTGCGCGTCAAGCACTCCACCATCGCGCACGGCTTTGTAAAGTCCGTTGACACCAGCGAGGCGGAGAAGATCGAGGGCGTCGTCAAGATCCTCACCTGCTTCGACGTACCGGATATCCCGTTCCCGACCGCCGGTCACCCGTGGTCGATGGACCCCGGACATCAGGACATCGCCGACCGCTATCTGCTCAACCGCCACGTCCGCTATTACGGCGACGACGTGTGCGCGGTCATCGCGGAGAACGAGGTCGCAGCAATGCAGGCGGTCCGCGCGATCAAGGTCGAGTATGAGGAGCTCCCGTTCGTGCTGGACGCGCAGGAAGCCATGAAGGACGGCGCGCCGCAGCTGCATGAGAACTACCCCAACAACATCCTCAAGCACACGACCATGAATGTCGGCGACTACCAGACCGCGATCCAGGAGCCGGGGCTCATCAGGGTCGAGGGCTGGTATGACACCCCCACCGTGCAGCACTGCCACATCGAAAACCACGGCTGCTTCTGCTACGCGGAGAACGGTCGTCTGGTCGTGACCAGCTCCACGCAGATCCCGCACATCGTGCGCCGCACGGTCGGGCAGGCGCTCGGTCGTCCGTGGGGCGACATCCGCATCGTCAAGCCGTACATTGGCGGCGGCTTCGGCAACAAGCAGGACAGTCTGTACGAGCCGCTGTGCGCATGGTGCTGCACGCAGGTCGGCGGGCGCTGCGTCAAGCTCGACTGCTCGCGCGAGGAGACCTTCGTCTCCAACCGCGTGCGCCACGCCATCCGCATCCACATCGTCTCGTGGCTGCGCAAAGACGGCACCATCGCCGCCAAAAAGGTCGAATGCTTCTCCAATCAGGGCGCCTACGCCTCACACGGTCATTCCATCGTCGCGAAGGCGCTGGGCTCGTTCAACCAGCATTATCCCTGCCCCAATTTTGAGGGCGACGCATACACCGTCTTTACCAACCGCCCGGCGGCAGGCGCCATGCGCGGCTACGGTATGCCGCAGGCGTCGTTCGCAGACGAGGCTCATGCGGAGCAGTGCGCAAAGGCCGCCGGCATGACCTCGCTCGCCTACCGCTGGCAGAATCTGATGAAGCCCGGCTACGTCGACGGCTTCTCCAAAAATGAGCTGTATACCGACTCCTTCCGCCAGTGTATGGAAAAGGGCATGAAGGCGATCGGCTATGAGGAAAAGTTCAAGGCGTATCAGAACCAGACCGGTCCCATCCGCCGCGGCATCGGCGTGGCGACGTTCTGGTACAACACCGCCGTCTTCCCCATCTCGCTGGAGACCTCCTCCTGCCGCCTACAGCTGAATCTCGACGGCACCATCAACCTTCAGGTCGGCGAAACCGAGATCGGTCAGGGCGCGGACACTGCCTACGCCCAGATGTGCGCGGAGGTCATCGGGCTTTCCGATTACAAAAAGGTCCACGTCCTGTCCTGTCAGGATACCGACGTCACCCCGACGGGTCTCGGCGCTTACGCCTCCCGTCAGACCTTCACCGCCGGCTTCTCCATCCGCCAGACCTCTGAGCTGCTCAAGCGGAAGATTCTGGAGTACGCCTGCGAGGTCACGCGCCAGGCGACCTACAACATGGACATCATCGACTCCAATATCGTCCGCATCACCGACGGCCGCGTGCTGATGAGCCTGTCCGAGCTGTCCATGACCGCGCAGTATAACCCCGTCCATTCCGAGCACCTCACAGCGGAATCGACCTACACCATCCGCAACAACGCCTATTCCTTCGGCTGCACATTCGCCGAGGTCGAGGTCGATATCCCGATGTGCAAGGTCAAGCTGCTGAACATCGTGAACGTCCACGACTGCGGCAAGCTCATCAACCCCGCGCTGGCCGAGGCGCAGGTCCACGGCGGCATGTCCATGGGCATCGGCTACGGCCTGTCCGAGCAGCTGCTGTTCGATGAGAAGACCGGCCGGCCGCTCAACAACAACCTGCTCGACTACAAGCTCTCGACCTTCATGGACCATCCGGATCTGGAAGCCGAGTT
>CAKTVN010000234.1 GCA_934623545.1 uncultured Oscillospiraceae bacterium | reverse complement strand
AGTTTGTTCCGACGCAAATCCCCCTTTGGCGTTTTCTTTTTACCGCCAGCGGCTTTTTCTTTGCCGTGCAAAGAAAAAGGGGCTGAAACGCCTCCTCGCGTCCTCCGGACGCGAAAAGCACCCCCGCGCACTCCGTGCGCGGATAAGGCGTCACCCCTTCGGGTGACGAAGCCCTGCGCTCTGTGCCTCCGGCACAGACAGATTGCCACCCCTTCGGGGTGACAAAAGGCACCGCCTTGCGGCGGTGCCTTTTCGGTGTCTTTTAATGCCCTTCCCCAGCGATCATGTGCAGCGCGTGCTCCAGCGCCGGGAGCACCGCGCTCAGATTCTCGCGTGCAGCCTTTTCCGAGCCCGGAAGATTTACGATCAGGCTGCTGCCTCGCGTGCCCGCAACGGCGCGGGAAAGCATGGCACGCGGTGTGACCTTCAGTCCCTCGACCCACATGGCGACCGGGATGGCACGAATTTCGCGCTCCAGCACGTCCAGCGTCGCCTCCGGCGTTACATCGCGCGGCGAAAGCCCCGTGCCGCCGGTCGTAATGATCAGGTTTGCCTTCGTTTCATCCGCACACGTGCGCAAAAGCGCCGCGATCGTGTCACGCTCATCAGGAACGATCTCCGTGCGGACGATTTCATAACCCGCCTGCTTCAGCATCTCCTGCACTGCCGGTCCGCTTGTGTCGGCGCGCAGACCCTTGCTGCCAAGGTCGCTGACGGTAATGACTACTGCTGCATACTGCATGATATTTCCTCCTGTTCTACGCACGGTAGCCCAGCGCCGCCGAGATCATCGACGCCGTCGCGCATACCTTTTCCGTAATAAATCGAAATTCCTCCGAGTGCGTGCTGCGGAACATCCCGATCACGCCGACGGTATATTTGACCTTCTGATCGACCGTGTACACCGGCGCCGAGATCGAGCGCAGCCCGATCTTGTATTCACCGTTCTCCACGGCATAGCCCCGCGCACGGCAGTCGTCGATCTCCTGCATGAGCGCCGTCAGGTCCGTGACCGTGTGCGGCGTGAACTGCGTCAGCTCCTGCCGCCGCAAAAGCTTCTCCGCCTCCGCGCGCGGCATACTCGCAAGGAAGACCTTACCCTGCGAAGTGCAGTAGATCGGCAGCCGTGCGCCGGTGTCAGACACGATGCGGAGCTTGTCCCGCGCCTCGACCTGATCGAGCGTGATGACATAGCTTCCCTCGCGGATGGAGAGCATGACGGAAACGCCGCAGTCTGCGGCAAGATGCTCCATATACGGCTTTGCCACCGCGGAGATATCCCACGAGCGCCCGACCTGACAGCCAAACTCAAACAGCCGCAGCCCCAGCCCGTATTTTCCGTCCGGTGTCTGCGCGATCACGTCGTATTCCCGCATGGTCGTCAAAAGCCCGAAGACCGTGCTCTTCGGAAAGCCGGACTGCTCTGCGATCTCCTTGAGGGTCATCGCCCTCCCGGCGGACGACAGCAGAAGCAGCAGCTCCATTGCCTTTGAGACGGACAGGATCGTATTTCCATCCGGCATCCGCTCGCCTCCTTTTGATTTATCTTAAATCTGGCGCAAGGTTCTGTCAAGATTGCCGACGTTTCCGTCTGATTTTCCGACGATGCCGCACGCAAGGCTTGAAATGCACATGTAGAATTTGATAGAATAACGATAATCTTTTTCAGGAATAACGGTGATGTCTTATGAACGATCTGCACGGCAGAGCAATTACGTACCTGCGCCTGTCCGTGACAGACCTGTGCGATCTGCGCTGCATTTACTGTATGCCGGAGGGCGGCGTCCACAAGCACACGCACGGCGAGATCTGCTCGCTCGAGGAGCTGCGGGACATGACCGCCGCAGCCGTCCGGCTCGGCGTGCGCAAGGTCCGCGTCACCGGCGGCGAGCCGCTCGTCCGGCGCGGCATTGTCGAGCTTTGCCGGATGCTCCGGGATATTCCGGGGCTGGAGGAGCTCTGCCTCACGACAAACGGCGTTCTGCTCCCGGCGCTTGCAAAGCCGTTGCGCGATGCAGGCGTCGACCGGCTGAACATCAGTCTCGATACGCTCCGCGCCGACCGTTACCATGCCATCACGCGCGTCGGGAATCTCTCGGATGTTCTGCGCGGGCTGGAGGCTGCGGAGGCCGCGGGCTTTCAGAATACAAAAATCAACTGCGTCCTGATGGGCGGTATCAATGACGATGAGATCCCGGGCTTTGTCCGGCTGACGCAGGGATCCCCCATCCAGGTGCGGTTCATCGAGCTCATGCCGATGGGGATCTGCGCCGGATGGGATAAAAGCCGCTTTCTGCCCGCGAAGGCGGTGCTCGAGCGCGTGCCGGAGCTGAAACCGGTCGGCGAGAGCGGCGTATCGCTTCTCTACCGTCTGCCGGGCGCGTGCGGGACGGTCGGACTCATCGAGCCGATGAGCCACGCCTTCTGCTCGCAGTGCAGCCGCATCCGCATCACGGCGGACGGCAGGCTGAAGCCCTGCCTGCACTCTGCGGCGGAAATCTCGCTGCGCGGGCTTACCGGCGAGGCGCTTCTGGAGGCGCTGCGCGCCGGAATTGCGGCGAAGCCGGAGCGGCACGAGCTGAAGCGTGACGGCGTAACGCAGACCGGACGCGGCATGAATGAGATCGGAGGCTGAGATGGAGCTGACACATTTTAACGAAGAGGGGCGCGCACGCATGGTGGACGTGAGCGAAAAGGCGCAGACGATGCGCATTGCGCGCGCGGCAGCGACTGTGCAAATGGCGCCTGAAACGATGCAGAAGATCCGCGAGGGCGGGATGAAAAAGGGCGACGTGCTCGCGGTCGCGCAGGTCGCAGGCATCATGGCGGCAAAGAAAAACAGCGAGCTTATCCCGATGTGCCACCCCATCCTGCTCACCGGCGTGGACGTTCACTTTGAATGCACCGACAACGAGCTTCATATTTTCACCGAGGTCCGCTGCAAGGGCGAGACGGGCGTGGAGATGGAGGCGCTGACCGCCGCCTCCGTCGCGGCGCTCACCGTCTACGATATGTGCAAGGCGGTGCAGCGCGATATGGTCATTACAGACGTGCGCCTGCTCTATAAGGAGGGCGGCAAAAGCGGCGTTTATGAAAGGATGGAGAAGTATGGCTGAGGTAGTCGCTGTCAACATCAGCGAAAAGAAGGGCATCCGCAAGCATGAGGTCCCCTATATCGATCTTCTGCCGCATCATGGCATTGTGGGA
>CAKTVN010000233.1 GCA_934623545.1 uncultured Oscillospiraceae bacterium | reverse complement strand
GTTTCCATGCAGAAACACATTATACCGTGTAGGTCTCATAAAATCAATCCTTTTTTTCGGATTTTTGCAAAAAATTTCGCATAGACTGCTTTTGACGGAGGAAAACTAGCCGCGAGGTGAGCTTATGTACGCGAGAACGGACCTTGCGATGGAGGAAAAGGAACTCTGGCAGCAGAGCGCGGGCGAGCAGACGGCGCTTTCCGGCGTCTGGGCGCGGGAGCAGGAACGGCGCGGGATTCGGATGACGACGGTCAAAATACTGGACGCGGAAGGGGAGCGGCAGCTGCGAAAGCCGGTCGGTACTTATCTGACGCTGGAGCTGGATGCACTGGCGCGGCGGGAGAAAAACGCCTTTGAGCGCTCTGTCCACGCGCTTGCGGCAGAGCTGCGCCGGATGGCGGGCGGATGCCGGAGCGTCCTGGTCGCGGGGCTTGGAAACGACGCGGTGACACCGGATGCGGTCGGACCGCAGACGCTGAAAAATCTGATCGTGACGCGACATCTGAAAGGTGCGCAGGATGAGACGTTTTCCGGCTTCTGTACGGTCAGCGCTGTGCAGCCGGGCGTGCTCGGGACGACGGGCGTGGAACGCGTGGAGCTGGTGCGCGGCGCGGCAGAGCGCGTCTGTCCGGACCTCATTCTGGCGGTCGACGCGCTGGCGGCGCGGGAGCCGTCACGGGTCTGTACGACCGTCCAGCTCGCCGACACGGGGATCGTACCCGGCTCCGGCGTCGGCAACAGCCGCGCCGCGTTCAACCGCGAGACGCTCGGCGTCCCGGTCCTCGCGGTCGGCGTGCCGACGGTCGTGGACGCGCGGACGCTCTTGAACGGCGCGGAGGCTTTGGGCGATTTTCACAACTGCATTTCCGGCATGGTCGTCACGCCGCGTGACATCGATGCGCGCGTGCGCGAAATTGCAAGGGTCATCGGCTATGCGATCGATCTTGCGCTCCACAGGGGACTTGCCATCGAAGATGTGCCCTGTTTCCTCGCATAATGTTCAAAAGCCTTATGTCAACAAAATAATCTGTTCGTAAACCGATTTTCTTCAAAATGTTCCTGTGGATAAAGATGTGGACAATGTGAAAAACTCAGAAGCAGCAAGCGGAAATCCACACGATCCACAGGTTATTCACATTCGCAGCAGAGGCAAATCCGGCGTGAAAAATCGCGCGAAGCGTTCACGAAGCGGAGATTACGTCGACGGCGCGCGGAAATTACGGTCAACGCTGCGGCGATAAAAACCGGGAAATTGTTTCGATTTAGGCAATTTCCCGGTTTTCTCTGCGCGGCGGCGTCAATTTTTTCCTGTATCAAAATTTTCCCTTGGGAAATACTGTCCGTATTCAGAATTTTGGAGGCAGGGACGATGCAGGGAAAAGTCGAGATCTGCGGGGTCAACACCGCGAAGCTGAAAACGCTGTCGAATCAGGAGATGATGGAGCTCATCCGCCGCTCGCAGGAGGGCGACGCCGAGGCACGCGCGCGGCTGGTGGAGGGGAATCTCAAGCTGGTGCTCTCGGTCATTCAGCGTTTCATGGGACGGGGTGAGAACCCGGACGATCTGTTTCAGGTCGGCTGCATCGGGCTTCTGAAAGCCATTGCGAACTTTGATACGACCAAGGAGGTCCGCTTTTCCACCTACGGCGTGCCGATGATCGCGGGCGAGCTGCGCCGCTATCTGCGCGACTACAGCCCCATCCGCGTCAGCCGCTCAACGCGCGACACGGCGTACAAGGTCCTCCAGTGCAAGGAGGCGCTGACCGGGCAAAACGGGCGCGAGCCGACGAATGAGGAGATCGCGAAGGCGCTGGAGCTTCCGCTGGAGGACGTCACGGGCGCGCTGGACGCGATCACGGCGCCGGTGTCGCTCTTCGACCCGGTCTATTCCGACGGCGGCGACCCGCTGATGGTAATGGATCAGGTGCGCGACCAGAAGAACACGGACGAGCGCTGGCTTGAGAGCATCGCGCTGCGTCAGGCAATCCACGAGCTCGGCGCGCGCGAAAAGCGCATCCTCGCGCTGCGGTTTTACGACGGGAAGACGCAGATGGAGGTCGCGAACGAGGTCGGCATTTCGCAGGCGCAGGTCTCGCGGCTCGAGAAAAACGCCATCAGCTCCATCCGCCGCGCGATCGGTCCGTCATAAGCGCGCCCGTTGTGTCATAGTCTGTACGGAATAAGGGAAGCTCTGATGAAATCAACGGCTGTGGACGGCGAAAGATTTTTCGTCAAGACAAGGTTTGAAAAATGGCGGAATACTTTGTGTATTTCCCATTTTTGAACCGCAGGATCGCGGAAAAGCTCCGTCGTCCGCGGTCTGGGATTTATTCAGAGGTTCCTAAGCTGTAGGGGAGAGGAAGACCATGCTCAACCGATTTTCAGAGCTGCGCAACAAGGAGGTCATTCACGTCTGCGAGGGCTGCCGCCTCGGCTATCCGAACGATCTGACCGTCGAGCTGGAGTCCGGGCGCGTCGTCAATCTGATCATACCGGGTCCGTGCCGCTTTCTCGGGCTGTTCGGGCGGCAGGACGACTATGTGATCCCGTGGTGCTGCATCCGCCGCATCGGAGAGGATATCATCCTCGTCGACGGTCCGGTGACCGAGTGGCGCACGCCGCGCAAGCGCAAGTGCCTGTTCTGACGGCACGGAGGGCTGAAAAAAGCGCAAAAAACATGACATTTTTTGAAAAAAGCACTTGCATCCTGAAAACGCTTCCGCTATAATATTCAGGCGCGTGTAAAGCGCAGAGCTCACACACCCGGTGATCTTCCGTCCGGTGCCGCATCGCGGTGGGCGGAGGAGATGATCGGGGTGGAGGAAAAAACAAACAAAAGGAGAACTATTCAAATGGCAGTCGTATCTATGAAGCAGCTTCTGGAAGCCGGCGTGCATTTCGGTCATCAGACCCGCCGCTGGAACCCGAAAATGGCAACCTACATCTACACCGAGCGCAACGGCATCTATATCATCGACCTTCAGAAGACCGTAAAGAAGCTGGAAGAGGCTTATTCCTTCGTCCGCGAGCTGGCAGCCAACGGCGAGAGCATCCTGTTCGTCGGCACCAAGAAGCAGGCGCAGGACGCCATCAAGGAAGAGGCAGAGCGCGTCGGTCAGTACTATGTCAACGCAAGATGGCTCGGCGGTATGCTGACCAACTTCCGCACCATGCGCACCCGCATCGACCGTCTGGCTCAGCTGAAGAAGATGGAAG
>CAKTVN010000232.1 GCA_934623545.1 uncultured Oscillospiraceae bacterium | reverse complement strand
CCTGGGAAAAGCGGCAGGAGCACGCGCTGCGCCACGCGCGCGTGCTGAATGACGCCGCGGCGGACGGTCAGCACGCGGGCTGCATCGGCTGGTGTATGTTTGACTATCCGACGCACCGCGACTTTGGCTCCGGCGACCGCGTGTGCTATCACGGCGTCATGGATGCCTTCCGCAATCCGAAGCCCGCCGCCGCGCTCTACGCAAGTCAGGGCGAGGAACGACCCATTCTGGAGGTCTGCTCGCCGATGGACATCGGCGATTATCCCGCCGGGCACATCGGGACCGTGTGGGTGTTTACGAATGCGGACACGGTCGAGCTCTATAAGAACGATCAGTTCGTCGCTACGCTCCAACCGCAGGGCTGGGATGGGCTGGCGCACGGTCCGATCGCGGTCGACGATTTCATCGGGAAACTTCTCGAAACGCAGGAGGGCTTCTCCGAGGCTGACGCGAAGCTGCTGCGCGAATGTTTGCTCGCCGCAGCGAAATACGGCTTGAGCGGAATGCCGCTGCAATACAAGCTCCGCATGGCGCAGGCGATGCTCCGCTGCCATCTGCGCATCGGGGACGGCGTCGCACTCTATGGAAAATACGTTTCCAACTGGGGCGGGAAAGCCACCGTGTGGCGTTTTGACGCAAAGCGCGGGGACGAAGTCGTCGCCTCCGTAACGCGCGCCTCCGGCTGCCGCCTGCATCTCGAGCTCACCGCGAGCCGGACTGCGCTCTGCGAGGGCGATACCTATGATATGGCGGCGGTGCGCATCCGCGTGCTCGACGAATACGGCACGCTCGCCTCCTACGCGCAGCTTCCCGTCCGCTTCCGCGTCAGCGGCTCTGCCGAGCTGGTCGGACCGGAGCTTGCCGTACTCGAGGGCGGCATGGGCGGCACATATCTGCGCACCGCCGGGCGCTCCGGCGCGGCGCAGCTCACCGTGGAAAGCCCGCAGACCGAGCCTGTCACGCTGGAATTTACCGTCCAAATGCAGCAAAACCAGGAGGAATTTGTATGAAACTGCGATTCACCTGCCGTGCCGAGATTGAGACCGCCTCCGGCGTTGTCGCGCTCGGCTCCGAACAGCTTCTGCGAAACGGCGAGAACCACATCGTCCTCACTCTGCCGGAGGGGCGCATTCGCTCCATCACCGCCTCGGCGTTTTTCCCGATCCCCGACGCCGAACGCATCTTCATGAACGGTTATCAGACCTGGACCTACTGCCCGGAATATGACCGCAGCAGCCGCATCCGCGGGCTGCACGGCATCCCGCAGCCCATCGTTTCACATTACGCGCTTGACCGCTACGGCGATTATGATTTCGTCGACTATCCGAACCGCCGCGGGCTGACGCACGGCGTCTCCTATTGCTATTTCCGAAGCGGAGCGCGTTTCCGTCTGCTCGGCTCGCTCGACGAGACACCGGGCTATACGCTCTTTTCCTATGACGCCGTGCGGCAGGAGCTTTCGCTCCGGCGCGACTGCGCGGGCATCCGCTGCGGCGGCGACTACGCCGCGTTTGACCTCTTTCTTGCCGAGGACGGCGAGGACGCCGTCTTTGACGCGTGGTTCTCCGCCATGCACATCCAGCCGCGCACGCAGGAGAAGCTTGCGGGCTATTCCAGCTGGTATAACCGCTTCGAGTCCATCACCGAGCGCGACATCCTGCGCGATCTCGACGGCTGCAGGCTGCTTTTGAAACAGGGCGACCTGTTTCAGATCGACGACGGCTGGGAGCGCGCCGTCGGCGATTGGCTCCCCGACCCGTTCAAATTTCCCGGCGGCATGAAGCCCCTCGCCGACCGGGCGCATGAGGCAGGCTTCCTTGCCGGGCTCTGGCTCGCGCCGTTCAGCATCCAGCGCGATTCGCGCATTTACCGCGAGCACCCGGACTGGCTGCTGCAAAAGGACGGTGTGCCCTATCAAAGCGGCTGCAACTGGGGCGGCTTCTACGCGCTGGACATCGACCAGCCGGATGTTATACACTATCTGGAGTCCGTCTTCCGCCGCGTCTTTGACGAATGGGGCTACGATCTCGTGAAGCTCGATTTTCTCTACTGCGCCGCGCCGTTCGGCTCCGACACCGAGACCCGCGCCGCGCGGATGCGCCGTGCGATGGAGCTTCTGCGGCGGCTTTGCGGCGGGCGGCTCATCCTCGGCTGCGGCGTGCCGCTCTATCCCGCGTTCGGGCTGGTCGACTACTGCCGCATCGGGTGCGACGTCTCGCTTGACTGGGATGACAAGCCCCATATGCGCCTGATCCACCGCGAGCGCGTCTCGACCCGTCAGGCGATCGGCAACGCCGTCTTCCGCCGCGAGCTGAACGGGCGCGCCTTCGGCAGCGACCCGGACGTCTTCTTCCTTCGCGATCAGAACTGCCGCTTGACACCGGAGGAGAAGGAAAAGCTCGCCACGGTCTGCGCGCTGCTGGGAAACGTATTTCTGACCTCGGACAATCCCAAAAATTATACGCCCGCCATGCGCCGGGAATATAAGCGTCTGCGCGCGCTGCGCGATGCGCAGAATGTCCGCATCGAGGCGGACGAGGGGCTGCGCGTGCGGTATACGATCGATGGTCAGGAGCATTGCATGGCGCTTCAATAATCTGCCGAGGGTGTTCTTCAATAATGCGGATAAAAAGTCTTTGGACCACACTAGTATATGAGGGGACAGTGTGCTTTTTTACAGCTATTTGTTTGAAACACTCGTTAACTTAGTTTCATAACAGGAACACCGCAAGATGATATATAAGATTCATCTTGCGGTGTTTCCTTTTATGGAAAGGAAAATATAAAGCAGCACAGCGTATCTACGCGCATTTTAAACGCGTACTTTTACGACGCACTTTCTTGTCGCAACGGGGATGCCGTCAACAGCGTGATTAGGAGCGTGGGCATCATGCGGCCATAGAATCATAAAGCGATTGTCACCCAAAGACAAATACTCATATTTCCCAGCGTAAAACCAGATGTCGCGCTCGGGATGTGCCTCAACTTCCGTTAAGGTTTCTCGTTGCGCGACTCCAATCAGTTCGCGTCCTTCAATCAGAAATTGGATGTCGATATATACGTCATGCGCTTCTGCATTTGGCGTATTTTGCACGGTCCTTCCATGTGCGATGTTTGCAAAAACATCATCGCCGTCGATTTCATAACGCCCATCGGGCAACGACGCAAAATTGGAATGGATCAGAAAATCCAAGCCCTTTTGGAGCCGATCACTGATTCCCTGGTACAGATGGGCATGGGCAA
>CAKTVN010000231.1 GCA_934623545.1 uncultured Oscillospiraceae bacterium | reverse complement strand
CATTTAGTTTTGTTTATTGTGAATTCATAATTTTGATTATACATCATTTACACTTCGTTTGTCAATGCTTTCTGTCATCCGGCTTTTCGGGCAATGTGTTGCTTTGAATTGTCCACCACGTTATTCCAGCTTTTTTAGCGTGCTCGGATGCAAAAAGAAGGCAAGGAAAAGCATGGCGTACACCTTGCTTTTCTTTGCCTTGCCGTCCATTTCCCGACAGTACCCGGACACTGGCTCAGCACAGGGAACCGCCCTCGGAAACATATGTGTATTTTGAAAAGTCATCAGCGGAATGGCTCCCGCTTTCGTAAATCAGAAAAATGAAGCTGCGCGGCAGCATTCGGTTAAAGGGCACGTCAGCGCTTGCGCGGATACTTCTGTTGCCCCTAGCCAAACTCGGTCCTGTCCTTGAAGAAGCATTTTGCCGTGCAGCGGTAAATGTCGTCGTTGGGGGTCAGCAGGTACATGGCCGCGTAATAGGCGTTGATAGCCCTACGGCGGCAGTATGAGCATCTGATCTATGGACTCGGAAAACGAGCGGAAGTTTGCCGGAGAACTGGACATCAGCGAAAAAGTATCCAGAAAGATACCGTTGGATCCAGCCTCATACTACATTTGACTACATTGCGCCCAAAGATCCCAACATGTATGATCTGCACTTCCGCGTCGTTCGCGTTCAAATTTCTGGCGGATGCTATGAGACCGTCTATGGAGCCTGAGGATCTCACGGTAATTGGTCATACAGGTGACCTCCTTGCAGATATTTACACCGCAAAATACGATGCCTATCTACATTTTACCGCAGTGCTCAACGACGGCGGCAAGGGTGCTCAATTCCGCCGGAATGGATGCTCAATTTGAGCGGTCGAGGTGCTCAATCTCACGCGGAATACTCATTTATACAATAACAACCGGCAGCAGTCAAGTGACTGCTGCCGGTTGCTGCTCTAAGCGGTTATTTGTTGTCCTTATGCGTGTTCGCCTTTTGCCCTGCCGGTTTTTTATCCACCCGAAAGGGGAGCATTGTTGTCGCCCCGGCGGGGTGACATTCGCTCTGTGCCGCAGGCACAGGGAACGCGTCCGAAGGACGCGGGGCGCTTTTTTCGGATTCACCGGAGTGCCTCTTTTGCGGTGACACCGCACTGTGCCTTCGGCGACCATATCTTTTCCCTCTTGCGGGAAAAGATATGGAAGAAAAGGACGCCGGGAACGAAATAGCGCTTACGCGCGAAAAGGCATATCGTTACATTGTGCGTGTTATCGTTACACCGTTCGTAGTCTGAACGCCCTGACGGGCGACCGTCAAATCGGGTTTCCTGAGCGCACGATAAATGGCACGTGTCGCCATGTTAGTGCCCGTTGAATATTTGACGTATGAAATTCGGGAATCTTCCGTCCTTTGGTAGGGGCGGACGACTTTGCGCAGCCGTCAGCCCCTACAATCTTTGCCGCGCAAAGAAAAAGGGGCTGGATTGCCTCCCGCATCCTCCGGATGCGGTCTCTCGCGTCCTTCGGGCGCGCCCCCTGTGCCTCCGGCGCGGATAAGGTATCACCCCGCCGGGGTGACATCGATCCCAAACTCGCTTGGCAAAAACCGCGGACAGACGTTCTCCGCCGTGCAGATCACCGACGCGGCAAGCCGCGTTCCGATCCGGCACGCCGCCTCGAGCGTCTTGCCGTAGGTCAAGCCGATGGCAACGCCCGCGAAAAACGCGTCGCCTGCGCCGGTCGTGTCGCGCACATGGACCTTCTGCGCCGGGCAGATGCCGCTCTCACCGCTTTGGCTTGCATAGACGGAGCCGAGCGCACCCATCGTCACGACCATCGATGGAATTTTTGCCTGAAGCACCCGCTCGGCAAGCACGGCGCACATTTCCTCCGGCGTTTTTTCGTGATAATCCTCGGCAAAGAGAATGCCCGCCTCCAGCTGATTGCAGACGAAGCAGTCCGTCGCCTGAAGCAGGTCGCGTCGCTCCACCGCGATGCTCATATTGGATACGACCGCATAGACGCGCTTTTGATACTTCTGCGCATAGTGATAGACGCGCTTGACGATCTCCTTGTCCATGTCGATCTCCAGCACGATGCTGTTGCAGTCCCGGAAGATCTCATCGCCGCATTCATCCAGCGTATCGCACAGCGGCGTCAGATCGGGGCGGCGGGAAATGGAGGCGCAGACGTCGCCGTCGTTGTCAAAAATGGCAAGCCATGTCCCCATCCCATCCGGGCGGCGGCGGATGAAGCGCGTATCCACCTTGTGACGGCTGAGCTTTTCCAAAACATCCGCGCCCATGCCCGTATCGTCGACCAGGCTTACAAAGGTCGGGCGCAGCTCCACATTCGCGATGTCCTCCACCACGTTGCGGCTCACGCCGCCGTGGACCTGCTTGACGATCCCAGCGTTCCTCCCCTCTGGAATGAACGTCGTGAGCGGATAGCCCTTGATATCCACAAAAACCGCGCCAAGTACAACGATCCCCATTCTGCTACCTCTCTTTTCGCTGTTTTTCTACAGCATAACACAAACCGGCGCATTTGGATAGGTAAAAGTCAAGCGCCGCGGAAGATTTCCTCCTCCGCGGCACATTTCATTTCACTTTAGAAGCTTTTCAAAAATCGGGCGCACATTCTCAAAATGCTTGTCCGAATCCGTCGCCAGCACCAGCAGCGCCTCCGCCAGAAACAGCGGCAGGACCGGGTGCGTCAGACAGTTGAACCGCTCCAGCAGCGGCTGGATGTGCGCACAGAGGCTGTCGGCAAAGAACTGATGGCGGCTGCGGAACGCATCGTTCCAATGCAGGCGCGTCGGCGGGATCTGCAAAACGTCATAATAGCGCTCCGAAAAGCGCTCGAGATCGCGCGCTATGATCTCGAGTCCCGTCATGGCATCAGTCGCGTCCCCCAGCTCCCGCCCCAGCGTACCGAGCATGACCGCCCAATCTGCCTGGATCACGGACTCGATCAGATTTTCCTTGGACGAAAAATAGTTATATACCGTTCCGGTCGCAACGCCGCACGCCGACGCAACCGACCGGATGGTCAGATCCGGGTTTTTGCGCTCGATCAGAACGTTCCGCGCGCAGCTCAGCAGCCGTTCCTTCAGATCCGGTATTTTTTTAGGCATGGATTTGGGCTCCTTCCCTTTTTTCATACTATTTTCTGATTAAATTCTTTAATCAGAAAGGTTCCGCCATTGGCGTAACCGATTCCGTGATTTTGATAAAATCACGGAATCTCGTCTCATAATGATCTTCAT
>CAKTVN010000230.1 GCA_934623545.1 uncultured Oscillospiraceae bacterium | reverse complement strand
CAAAATCACGGAATCGGTTACGCCAAAGGCGGAACCTTTCTGATTAAAGAATTTAATCAGAAAATAGTATGAAAACGTGCCGCTCCGGAGTTCTTCCGAAGCGGCACGTTGTTTCGTTTATGCTTCTGCATCCGGCAGCGCGACCTGCCGCAGCCCCCAGGAGACCCACTGCCAGGAGCTGACTGCGCCCGTCCGGTCGGTGATCAAAAGGCGCGTGCCGTCGAAGCGCCACTGCGCGGCGTCCAGCCCGATGTCGGACGCCATCCAGCGTGGGCGCGGACCGTCCGCCGTCCAGTTGTAGATGTAGATGTGCTGCGACCAGCTTTTCTCGTCGTGCTCGACCCAGAACGGGCGGCTCTCGCCGTAGCGCCCGCGCCGCCAGCACAGGAGCAGCAGCTCCTCCGCGCCGTCCCGGTCAACATCGCACCACAAAATATCCTGCACCCGCAGCGCCGCGTCCGAGCGCCAGAGCACCATGTCCGACGCGCGCGCAAGCGCGCGTCTTTCACGCAGCTCGAACCGGTCCGGCGCGGCTTCGCCTTCACAGACGATCTGCCGCTGCTGCCACTGCACCCAGCCGGGGAGAAACAGCACATCCCGGAAGAGAACGGCTGCCGCTGCGGCGCAGACCAGCGCGATCAGCCCTTTTTTCACGGCTCCGCGCGGTAGCTCTCGGTCCACCACGGCTTGTCGATCTTCGCGTCCCAATTGTAGGTCCCGTCGTCGAGCGCCCATTCGCCGCTCATCTGCCGCCACTCCTTGTCCGTCAGACGGTCGGAAAGCGGCTGCGTGAACTGATAGAAGTCATAGACCGCGCCGACTGCGATGCGCAGCGTTCCGTCGACCGGGACGGCGACGTAGATCTGGATCGGACGACCGTTTGCGATCTCCAGAACGCTTCCGTTCGGGTCAGTCGCGAGGTCCGTGACGAGCGAGGCGGGAATTTCGCGCGAGTCCAGATACGGCGATTCGGATTTATCCTTGACCGCCTCGATCCAGAAATGCTCCAGCGTGCCGCCGTAGTCGCGGATGAGGTCATATTCCGCGTCCGTGAGCGTCTCGCCGCGCAGCTCCTTTTCGGAGATCGTCATCAGCTGTTCAGCAAGGCTTGCAAGGCGCGAGAGATTCTCGCGGTCCGCGTCGCTGAGCATCCCCAGGGCGGAAAGCCCGTCAGATGTCTGCTGCGCGAGCTGCATGAAGCGGCTGTAGACCTCGTACTCGGGCTCGACATAGCCGCGGTCGTCCAGCTCCTCCATCGGACCGCCGCCCATCTCCGCCATCACCTGCTTGGCGTAGAGCACGGTGTCGTGCTTGAGCTCGGTGAAGCTGCCGCAATAGGTCTCGAGTGATTTTTTCGCCCACTGCTCGGACTGCATGAACGCCGGCCAGCCGTCGCCCTTTTCCTCGAGCAGGGGAGAGAGCGTATAGAGCCAGCCTGCATAGAGGCTCGCCGACCACAGCTCCTCGGGCGCGTCCTGAACGGCTTCGCGGACGGCGTCCATCTTCTCGCTGTAGTTTTCATAATCTGTCTCGCCCTGTTCGCTCAGAATGTCGAGCGCCGTGTCAGAGCCGAGCGCCGCCGCCATATCCAGCGTATCCGGAAGCATCCGGCGCTCACCGGAGCTGTTTTCCTTGACACTGTAATAGACGAGCTGCTGCATGATGGCGGCGTCGATGGTGAAGCGCTGCCCCATGAAGCGGAAGCCCTTGCCATTCTCGGCAAGATCGACCGTCCCGTCCGGGTCGACGACCGGAATGGAATTGATCTGCGGGGCTTTCATCTCGGAGATGTAGTCCTGGAAGGCGTCGAAGCACCTGCCGTTGTTGATGAGCGCGCCGGTGGCGGGGAGGTCGCCGCTGGCGCCTGCGTAGGCTTTTTCAATCGCGGGCTCGTATTCGTAATAGCTCAGATCGTCGCTCGCGCCGGCGAAGCAGGAGGTCACGGTGTAGATCTGCTCCCACGTATCGAGGTCCGCCGTGCGCATCGCAAGCGTCATCAGAAGCGCGCTGCGGTTCAGATCCTCGTCCTTCTGGGAGAAATTGATCTGCCCGTACCACATCATGGCGCGGAAATAGCGCTCGAGCGTCTCGTCGCCCGCGTAATAGCCGCGGGGCTTGAACTGGCTGTAGTCCAGAAGCTCGCCGGTCAGGGCGCTGTAGTCGATGCCCTGCGCGGCGCTGATCGCGTCATATTCCGCCGTGACGGTCTGCTGCGCATAGTCCGGGACAGCCGTGCTGTCGTCCTGAAGCAGCGCACCGACGGCGAAAAAGGCGACGTTGCGCGCGGCGGCGGTCTCCCACTCGCTGCCCGCGAGCGTTTCATACTGCGCGATGCTCGCATCCAGCATCGCGTCGCTCAGCCACGCGAGCTGAGCGGAGAGGTACTCCTTCTCCGTCCGGTTCAGAAGGAGGCTGAAATAGAGGTGATAGGTGTGCATCATCGAGTCGACGGTCACGAAATTCGGGGTCTGGTCGTAGCGGTTGTCCTCATAAATTTCAAAGAACTCGCTGCGCCCCCAGCCGCCGACCACGAAAAGATTTTCCTCCAGCTTTTCCCACATCTCATCGGAGAGGTGGATGTGGTCGGCGTTGACGAGCTCGGAGCGGTCGCTCGAGACGGCATACGGCGCGACGCTCGGCGTGACCTGCGTGCCGGTGCTCACGCCAAAGAGCTGAAGCAGGCGCGGGCGCACCAGCGTCTGGATGCGGGAGGTGTCACCGTCTGCCGGGGTGCTTCCGCTTGGGTCGTCTGTATTGCCGGATGCGTCGTCGCGCTTTGTCTCATCGGTCGAGAGGGTGGGACGGTCGGATGACGGTCCGGTCGTTTTTTCACCGAAGAGCTTGAACAGCCCGAAGCCGCACGCAAGCGCCAGCACCAGCACCAGCGCCGCGATCAGGACCGTGCGGGCGGCGCCGGAGCGCTTTTTCGGCGCGGGAGGCTCCTTTGGGGGATGCTTCTCACGTTTGGGCGCAGCGTCCTTCGCCGCGCGGTTTTGCGGCTGCGATGCGCCGCAGGCTTCGCAGAATTTGGCTCCGTCGCGGAGCGGAGCGCCGCAATGTGTACAGAACATGGCTGGTCCTCCTTTTCATTTTTTCTGAGATAAGTATAACATAGAAAAATAGGAAATGGCAATTCCTTTTGTCACCCCAGAGGGGTGACACTCTATCTGTGCCGCAGGCACAGGGGCTGCCGCGCCGGAGGCGCGGAGGGACCGCATCCGGAGGATGCGGGAGGCTTTTTATGCCCGGAGGGCATAATGC
>CAKTVN010000229.1 GCA_934623545.1 uncultured Oscillospiraceae bacterium | reverse complement strand
TCGCGTCTCATAATGATCTTCATATTAAAAACTTCCATTCCATGAATGAAAGTTTTTAATTGAATATCAGTATAAATAGCAAAAGCGGAGGAGTGCTTGCACTTCTCCGCTTCTATTTTGTTTTCTCAACGCTTTGCAGAAGCTTTCCGTTCCGGCAGCTGCGCCAGAACGATGGCGAGGAACATGAGCACGCAGCCGATGAGTTCCCGGCTGGTGAGCTTCTGCTCCGGGATGAGCAGGCAGCCGAACAGCGCCGAAAAGACCGATTCCAGACTCAGCAGCAGCGACGCGACCGTCGGCTCGGTGTACTGCTGCCCGACGATTTGAAGCGTATAGGCGGCGCCGCCGGAGAGAATGCCGGCATAAGCGATCGGAATCCAGCAGCTTTTGATGGCATCCCACGACGGCGTTTCAAAAAGCAGCATTCCGATTCCGGCAATCAATGAGGTCACAAAAAACTGAATGCAGGACATTCGCACGCAGTCCACACCTCCGCCGACGCGGTCCACATACTGGATGTGCATCGCAAAGACGATGGCACAGATGAGCGTCAGAAGGTCACCGAGGCTGATGCTGCCAAGTCCGCCGGTCATGCAGAGAAAATAGAGCCCGACCAGCGCGAGTGCGATCCCGAACCAGATGTTTTTCCCGACGCGCTGGTGCAGGAACAGCCCGAACAGCGGCACGATCAGAATGTAGAGCGCCGTGATGAAGCCGGATTTCCCGACCGGGACATTGTTCAGATTATATTGCAGGAGTCCAAACTGCTGAAAGCTGCTCGCAACGCAAAGAAGCACGCCGCAGATGCAGCCGCACAGCAGAAGATGCCGTTTTTCTGCGGAAGAGACCGGGCGGTGCTCGCTTTTGCCGCGCGCATCGCGCAGTGCGATCACCGGCAGCAGGATCAGCCCTGACAGAAGGAACCGGCATGCCTGCATGGTAAACGGACCGATGTAGTTCATGCCTTCGCTCTGCGCAACAAAGCCGCCGCCCCAGATCATGGCGGTCAGCAGAAGCAGGATACTGCCCTTCAGCTGCGATTTCCCCTGTTCTTTCATAATAAGGACCCTCCGGGATGAAAATTTATTTAGCCATGATAGCACCCGCAGGAAGCTTTGTCAATAATTTTGCATGATCGAGATTCTCTTCTTGCATATGTGCTCTGTTCATGATATACTTATAAAACTTTAGAGAAAAAAAGAGGAACCCGAAAATGAAAAAGAATCTACGGTTTACGGAAATACTGGCTGTGGGCAGTATGCTGTTCGGTCTGTTTTTCGGCGCGGGCAATCTGATCTTCCCCGCCTTTATGGGGCAAAACGCAGGGCGCAACGTCTGGGACGCCTGCATTGGCTTCCTTGTGACCGGCGTCGGCATTCCCCTGCTCAGTGTCGCAGCGCTCGGCATGAGCCGAAGCGAGGGGCTTCTGGATCTCAGCAGCAAGATCGGTAAGGGCTACGGCTATTTCTTCACGTGTCTGCTTTATCTGACCATCGGTCCGTTCTTCGCCATTCCGCGCTGCGCGTCGACCTCGTTCTCGGTCGGCATTCTCCCGGCGCTCAATGACCGCGCCAACGGCGAGTGGCTGATCTGGATCTTCTCGCTGCTGTTCTTCGCCGCCGTGCTGTTCTTCTCGCTCAAGCCAGGCAAGCTGCTCATGTGGGTCGGCAAGGTCCTCACACCGCTCTTCCTTGTGAGCCTCGCGCTGGTCGTCGTCACCGCGCTCATCAAGCCCATGGGCGACGCCGCCACCGTTGAGCCCACTGGCGCGTATGAAACGCAGGCGTTCGCCCGCGGCTTCCTCGAGGGCTACAACACGATGGACGTGCTGGCAGGGCTTGCCTTCGGCATCGCTGTCGTCAGCGCCATCCGTCAGCTCGGCGTGCAGGAGCCTACCGCCGTCGCCGGCAATACGCTGCTTTCCGGCGTATTCGGCTGCCTGATCATGGCGCTCATCTACGCAGCGCTGACGCTCATCGGCGCACAGAGCCGCGCGATCTATCCCATCTCCGCAGACGGCGGCGAGGCGCTCCACCTGATCGCAAGCCACTATTACGGCAGCGTCGGCGCGATCATTCTGGCGGTCATCGTAACGCTCGCCTGTCTGAAAACTGCCGTCGGGCTCATCGTGAGCTGCGGCGAAATGTTCACGAAGATGTTCCCCAAGGGACCGGGCTACAAATTCTGGGCGATCGGCTTCTGCGTCATTTCCTTCCTGATCGCGACGCTGGGGCTCAGCACCATCATCTCGTTCTCGCTCCCGGTGCTCATGTTCCTCTATCCGCTTGCCATCACGCTGACGCTGCTCGCGCTCGTTGGGCGGCTGTTCGGGAACGACCGGCGCGTGTACATCTGCACCACTGTTCTGACGCTTCCTGCCGCCATCCTGGACCTCGTGACCTCCCTTCCGACGAGCGTGCTCCCCGCTGAAAGCTGTGCGGCGGTCAAGGAAGCCGCAGCGAGCGTCCTCCCCTTCTCAAAGCTCGGTCTCGGCTGGGTCTGCCCCGCCGCGCTCGGCTTCGTCCTCGGGCTTGTGCTGCACTTCATCGCCAAAGCGAAGCAGAAAGCAAACTGAACCCTTCCCAATATAAAATCCACCGCAGCATCGCCGATCAGGCGATGCTGCGGTATCTTTTGTGATTTTTCACCCTCGCGTGCAGAGCCAGTAGACCACGCCGTAGACGACGCTTGCGACGGTCCCATAGACGATCACGGGTCCTGCAATCGTAAACATTTTCGCCGCCATGCCCGTAACCAGACCCTCGGCGCGGAACTCCATCGCGGGCGAGACAACAGAGTTTGCAAAGCCTGTGATCGGTACGACCGTACCAGCACCCGCAAGCTTCGCGATGCAGCAGTAGACCCCGAGCGCAGTCAGGACAGCGCTGAGGAAGATGAGCGTCACGGACGTTGCCGTCCCGGCGGTATCCTTTTCCAGTCCGAGCGCCTTCCACCCATTCATGATCAGCTGTCCGAGTACGCAGATCAGCCCGCCCGTCCAGAACGCGTTGAAAAGATCCTTCCCGATCGGCGATTTGGGCGCGAGCTGCTGTACGTAGCGCCTATATTCCTTTTTGCTCATGTTCATATAAAAAACCCCCTTTGGCATAGTATCTGCCAAAAGGGGGTTTTTATCAGTATGATCGAAGCTGCTCTGAAAATCAGACCAATTCGATGACAGCCATTTCGGCTGCGTCGCCGCGGCGCGGTCCAAGACGGGTCACACGGGTGTAGCCGCCGTTGCGGTCGGCATACTTCGGAGC
>CAKTVN010000228.1 GCA_934623545.1 uncultured Oscillospiraceae bacterium | reverse complement strand
TCGTCCTTGCCCTTGTCGATCATCTTCTTGGCGGACTTGATGTTGTTGGCAAGGCCGTCCTCGACGAGCTTCTTCATCACGAACGGGCGGAACAGCTCGATCGCCATTTCCTTCGGCACGCCGCACTGATAGAGCTTGAGCTCCGGTCCGACGACAATGACGGAACGACCGGAATAGTCGACACGCTTGCCAAGCAGGTTCTGGCGGAAGCGTCCCTGCTTGCCCTTGAGCATATCGGACAGAGACTTGAGCGCGCGGTTGTTCGCGCCGGTGACGGCTCTTCCGCGGCGACCGTTGTCGATCAGCGCGTCGACCGCTTCCTGAAGCATACGCTTTTCGTTGCGGATGATGATATCCGGCGCGGAAAGCTGAATGAGGCGCTTGAGGCGGTTGTTGCGGTTGATGACACGGCGGTAGAGGTCATTGAGGTCGGAGGTCGCAAACCGACCGCCGTCCAGCTGGACCATCGGGCGCAGCTCCGGCGGAATGACCGGCAGCACGTCCATGACCATCCAAGTCGGGTCGTTTCCGGACATACGGAACGACTCGACCACTTCCAGCCGCTTGATAATGCGGAGCTTCTTTTGCCCGGAGGCATCCTTCAGCTCGCTGCGCAGCTGCTCGGAGAGCTCGTCCAGGTCGATCTGACCCAGCAGCTCCTTGATGGCTTCCGCGCCCATGCCGGCTTTGAAGTCGTCCTCATATTTTTCGCGCATATCGCGGTACTCTTTTTCAGAGAGGATCTGATTCTTTGCCAGCGGGCAGTCGCCGGGATCGGTGACGATGTAGCTTGCAAAGTACAGGACCTTTTCCAGAATGCGCGGGCTGATGTCCAGCAGCAGACCCATCCGGGAAGGGATGCCCTTGAAATACCAGATGTGGCTGCACGGCGCGGCGAGCTCGATGTGACCCATGCGCTCGCGGCGGACCTTGGCTCTTGTGACCTCGACGCCGCAGCGATCGCAGATCTTGCCCTTGTAGCGGATCTTCTTATATTTGCCGCAATGGCACTCCCAGTCCTTCGTCGGTCCAAAGATGCGTTCGCAGAACAGACCGTCGCGTTCGGGCTTCAGTGTGCGGTAGTTGATGGTTTCCGGCTTCTTGACCTCGCCATAAGACCATTCGCGGATCTTATCCGGGGAAGCAATACCGATTTTAATAGCATCAAAGGTTGCGTAACTCATTGTATTGCCGCCTCCTTATTCTTCGTCGGACGCATCGCTGTCGTCGCTGCCCAGATCGTTCAGCAGCCCCAGCACATCGTCCTCGTCCTTCACTTCGTAGCCGGCGTCGGCTGCCTCGTCCGCTTCCACGTCGTTTCCGACCGGACCGTCATACAGCGAGAGCTCTTCCTCGTTGTAGCCGGGGTTGAAGCCGCCCTCATCCTCGTCTTCGTCCTTGAGTTCGATCTCCTCGCCCTGCTCGTCAAGCACCTTGACGTCGAGGCAGAGGGACTGAAGCTCCTTGACCAGGACCTTGAACGATTCCGGAACGCCGGGCTTGGGCACGTTGTGTCCCTTGACGATCGCTTCGTAGGTCTTGACACGTCCGGTCACGTCGTCGGACTTGACGGTCAGAATTTCCTGAAGCGTATACGCCGCGCCGTACGCCTCCAGCGCCCAGACTTCCATTTCGCCGAAGCGCTGACCGCCGAACTGCGCCTTGCCGCCGAGCGGCTGCTGCGTCACGAGGGAATACGGACCGGTCGAACGTGCATGGATCTTATCGTCGACCAGATGGTGGAGCTTGAGGTAGTACGGATAGCCGACCGTTACGCGCTGATCGAAGGCTTCGCCGGTGCGTCCGTCGTACAGAACGCTCTTTCCGTCCTCCGCCACGCCCGCCTGCTTGAGCAGCTCGCGGATCTCCTTCTCGTTTGCGCCGTCAAAGATCGGCGTCGCGACCTTCCAGCCCATCGAATGCGCCGCGTAGCCGAGATGAACCTCCAGAACCTGACCGATGTTCATACGGGACGGAACACCCAGCGGGTTCAGAACGATGTCCAGCGGCGTGCCGTCCGGCATGAACGGCATATCCTCCTGCGGCAGGATGCGGGAAACGACGCCCTTGTTGCCGTGACGACCCGCCATCTTATCGCCGACGGAGATCTTACGCTTCTGCGCAATGTAAACACGGACGACCTTGTTGACGCCGGGCGCCAGCTCGTCGCCGTTTTCACGGGTAAATTCCTTGACGTCCACGATGATGCCGGCTTCGCCGTGCGGGACCTTCAGAGACGAATCGCGGACCTCGCGCGCCTTCTCGCCGAAGATCGCGCGCAGCAGGCGCTCCTCCGCCGTCAGCTCCGTCTCGCCCTTCGGCGTGACCTTGCCGACCAGATAGTCGCCGGAGGTGACCTCCGCGCCGACGCGGATGACGCCGTTTTCATCGAGATCCTTGAGGGTATCCTCGCCGACATTCGGGATATCGCGCGTGATCTCCTCCGGACCGAGCTTCGTGTCGCGCGCTTCGGTCTCATACTCCTCGATGTGGATGGAGGTGAACACATCCTCGCGGACGAGCCGCTCGTTGAGCAGGATCGCGTCCTCGTAGTTGTAGCCTTCCCACGTCATGAAGCCGATGAGCACGTTCTTGCCGAGCGCGATCTCGCCCTGCGAGCAGGCGGGACCATCGGCAATGACCTGTCCGGCTTCCACGCGCTCGCCGGTCGAGACGATCGGGCGCTGGTTGATGCAGGTGCCCTGGTTGGAGCGGGCAAACTTTGTAAGCGTATAATCGGCGATGTTGCCGTCGTCATAGCGGACGGAAACGCCGGTCGCGGACACGCGCGTCACGACGCCGGGACCCTTCGCGGTGATGCAGACCTCGGAGTCGACCGCGCACTTGTGCTCGATGCCGGTGGCGACGATCGGAGCCTCCGTGACCATCAGCGGCACCGCCTGGCGCTGCATATTCGCGCCCATCAACGCGCGGTTCGCGTCGTCGTTCTCGAGGAACGGGATGAACGCGGTCGCGATGGAGGTCATCATCTTCGGGGAAACGTCGACATAGTCGATCATCTCGCGGTCCACGGAAATGATCTCGTCACGGTGACGGCAGGTCACACGCTGGTTGACCAGGCAGCCGTTTTCGTCGACGGGCTCCGCCGCCTGCGCGACGTAATAGTCGTCCTCGACGTCGGCGGTCATGTACTCGACGATGTCCGTGACCTTGTGGGTGCCCTTCTCGACCTTGCGGAACGGAGCCTCGACAAAGCCGTATTCATTGATGCGGGCATAGGATGCCAGATAGTTAATCAGGCC
>CAKTVN010000227.1 GCA_934623545.1 uncultured Oscillospiraceae bacterium | reverse complement strand
GCCGCGCCGATGTTCGCGCCCTTGGAAAGCGGCTCCGAGCCGATGACGGCGAGCATGATCGCCTTGCCGCGGTTATTATAATAAACCTTGTCGCCGGGGTTCAGCGCCATGCCGCGCTTATACTCCACAAAGCCGTGCTTCTGCGCAAGCTCGATGGCGGAAAATACACATTCGCGCTCCGTCTTGGAGGCATCGAGGAATCTCTTGTAGTCCTCGCAGTAGGCGTTCATTTCCGCCTCTTCCGCCGCACTCAGCTCCTCGTAGCCGTTGCGGGGCTTGTAGCGCAGATGGTCGCGTTCTTCTTTTGTCATGTTCCGTTCTCCTTTGTCAAATTGTCCAGCAGCAGATCTGCCTGTTTTTCAAATGCCTTGGGGTCTTTCCCGCTGTTTTCAAGAATATGGCGGCAATGCGCGCGGTAAAATGCGTCCGGCGCCTGTGCGCGGATGCGCAGAAGCGCGTACTCCTCGCCGATGCCGTCGCGCGCCATGATACGCGCAAGGCGCGTTTTCTCCGGCGCGAGCACGCCGACGGTCGTATCGCACAGCGCGTCCAGTCCGCTCTGAAAGAGGTTGATGGCGTCGATGCACACAAGCGCGCGTCCCGCGTCCTTTTCCCGGCGCAAAAGCGCCTCGACCGCGCGGCGGACGTGCAGAAAGATGATCTGATTTAAGCGTTCAAGCTGCGCGGGGTCGGAAAAGACGCACGCGCCGAGCCTCTGGCGGTCCAGCCCGCCGTCCGGGAGGAAGACCTCGCCGAAGGCTTCCGTCAGCGCCGCGCGCAGCGGCGCATCCGTCCGCAAAAGCGTATAATACAGCGCGTCACAGTCGATGCCGAAGCCGCCGCGCGCCTCGATCCGGCGCAGAAGCGCCGTTTTTCCGCAGCCGGTGCCGCCGGTGATGCCGATCGTAAGCATTCAGGGAACCTCCACCACATGAAAGCCCGCCGCTTTTTTCAGCCGGTTCCCGATCGCGAGCCCAAGCCCCGCGTCATCCGGGCACTGGGCGAAGATCTCGGGGACAGCGGTCGCGTCGAAGGTCCGCAGCGCGTCAAAGACCCGCCGCGCCTGCTCGGACTTATCGCCCTCCGGTCCGAGGTCGTGAATGACCCGCCCGGGGAAGCGATCACAGTATTCCGTGAAGCAGATGACGCCCGCGCCCTGCGGCGCGTGCGCCGCGATGTACGAAGCGCTCCCGGCGCCGCTGCCGGTCACGACCGTGACGGGTGCCTTCGGCGCGTAGTGGCGGTATTTCATGCCCGGCGCGCGCGGACGCTCACCGTCGGTCATGAGCTGGGTGATGCACTTGTCGACGATGACCTCGCCGAGCACGCGCTGAAGCTGCTCGAGCGGGAGCCCGCCCGCGCGCAGAAGGCGCGGCGGCTCGGCGGTCAGATCGATGATCGTCGATTCAACACCGACGCTGCACGGACCGCCGTCAAAAATGCCGTCGATCTTCCCATCCATATCCTCCATCATGTCCGCTGCTGTTGTGGGGCTGGGGCGACCGGAGGTGTTGCCGGACGGGGCGGCGATGGGGACGCCGGACGCCCGGATGACAGCGAGCGTCACCGGGTGATTCGGGCAGCGCACGCCGACGGTCTCCAGCCCGCCGGTGGTGCGGTAGGGGACGATCTCCTTTTTCGGGAGGATCATGGTCAGAGGACCCGGCCAGAACGCCTCCGCGAGGCGGTAGGCGCTCTCAGGGACGTTTTCGCAGTAGCGTGCGAGCCACGAGCTGTCGGGCACGTGGATGATGAGCGGGTTATCCTGCGGACGACCCTTTGCCTCATAGATGCGGCGGCAGGCGTCGGGGTCCAGCGCGTTCGCGCCGAGCCCATAGACGGTCTCCGTCGGGATGCCGAGCAGCCCGCCGCGGCGGAGGATCTCCGCCGCCTGCGCGATATTTTCCGCGCTGGGCTGTGTAAACAGAATGGTTTTCACGTTCAGACTTCTCTCATTTCGGATTTCATTGGGAACGTTCAGGGCTGCTTCAGGACTGCTGGCTCTGGAGCTTCTTCGCCTGATCGGCTGTGACCAGCGCGTCGATCAGCTCGTCGAGATCGCCGTCCATAATGGCGTCGATCTTATAAAGCGTCAGCCCGATGCGGTGATCGGTGACGCGTCCCTGCGGGAAATTATAGGTGCGGATGCGCTCGTTGCGCATTCCGGTGCCGACCTGGCTGCGCCGCTCGGAGGAGACCTCGTTTTCGATGCGGCTCTGCTCGATCTCATAGAGCTTGGCGGCGAGCATCTGCATACAGCGGGCGCGGTTCTGGACCTGCGAGCGCTCCTCCTGACAGGCGACGACGATGCCGGTCGGCTTGTGGATGAGGCGCACGGCGGAGGAGGTCTTGTTGATGTGCTGCCCGCCCGCGCCGGAGGAGCGGTAGACCTGCATTTCGATGTCCTCGGGGCGGATGTTGACCTCTGCCTCCTCCATCTCCGGCAGGACCGCGACGGTCGCCGTTGAGGTGTGGACGCGCCCGCCGGATTCCGTCTCGGGCACGCGCTGCACGCGGTGGACGCCGGATTCAAACTTGAGCCGGGAATATGCGCCGTCGCCGTGGATCATGAAGTCTGCCTCCTTGATGCCGCCCAGCTCCGTTTCGCTATAATTGAGCAGCTCGACCGACCAGTGCCTGCGGTCGGCGTACATGGAGTACATCCGGTAGAGGCTGTGGGCGAACAGCGCGCTCTCCTCGCCGCCGACGCCGCCGCGAATTTCCACGATGACGCCCTTTTCGTCGTTCGGGTCGCGCGGCAGAAGCAAGATCTTCAGCTCCTGCTCCAGCTCCTCCTGCTGCTTTTTCGCGGCGGAAAATTCCTCCTGACACAGCGCCTTCATTTCCGCATCCTGCTCGCCTGCCATCATCTCGCGCAGCTCCTGCTGCTCCTGCTGGGCGCGGCACAGCGCGCGGTAGGCGTTTACGACCGGCTCGAGTTGCTTTTGCTCCTTCATGAGCTTTGCCGCCGCCTTCGGGTCGGCAAAAAACTCCGGATGCGCCATGCGCTCTGAGACTTCCATATACCGTTCTTCGACCAGCTTCAGTTTTTCCAGCATATTCGTTTCTCCAAATTATAGCGACACTAATTATATATATCATATCGCATTTTTGCCGCCGCGTCAAATCCTGCCGGTGTGTTTCCGGCAAAACCGCGCATACTAGGGTGTATCTGAAAACTCCCAACGCACCCGGACAGCGGATCTTTTTGCGCTGCGCTGCGTCATTTTTCCTTGAAATACGTCAGTATTCCTGCGAAAAAATGTCTTGCTCAACGCAA
>CAKTVN010000226.1 GCA_934623545.1 uncultured Oscillospiraceae bacterium | reverse complement strand
CCTATGCTTCGCGCCCGATGAGAGCGTCAGCCGCGGCGAATTTCTTGTGATGAGCATGGCGCTGCTCGGCGCGGAGCCGGACGACGCGGCGCTGACCTCCGGCTTCGCCGACGAGACCGATACGCCCGCCTGGATGCGCCCGTATATCGTCGCGGCGCTCCGCTGCGGCGCGATCACTGGCGCGGCATCTGACAGCGGCGTGATCTTCCGTCCTGCCGACGCGCTGACGCACGCGGAAGCCGCCGTCATGGTGCAGGGGCTTCTGTCCCTGCCGCAGCCGGAGAGCACCGCCGTTTTCTCAAGCGCTGAGGATGACCTCATCCCCGCTTGGGCGCAGAGCGCCGTCCGCGCGCTGGAGACTGCCGGACTCGCGCTCGACATGACCGACCCGGACGCGCCGCTGACGCGCCTGGAGGCGGCGTCCATGCTCTATGAAGCTTATGCGTTTCGTCAGCAGACGCTTGCATCCGAATAAACTCAGCAATCTAAAACGCGCCGCCGCGGGATCTCCGCGGCGGCGCGTTCGTATGTCTTGCGCAAATTACATTTAATATCCCAGCCAGCTGGCGTCATAGCTGCCGCCGTTATCATACACAAGATAAAGCTGCGTCACGTCCTGATCGACCGGAACGCTCTTCCTGCCATTGAAATAATACAAATCACCCTCACACCGCCGGGCGCTGTATTCGCCGAGATAGGCAATGCCGTCCTTTGTAGTTTCAAAACAGTGCACATCCTCTGCGATCGTCTGCGTCTTCTTCCCGTCAAACACCTGAAGCGTGCCCGTTTCCTTGCGGTCGTTCCAGTCCGTCAGAAACGCGGCTTGCCCATCGGAAAGCCAGCTGCGCCCCATATACATCGCCACATTCTCGGCAACCAGCTCGCCGTTGCAGTAGAGGTCGCCCTGAAGATCGCCGCTTTCAAAGCTCCAGTCTCTCAGATAATAGAGGCTCTCGCCCTTCCACATGGTAGAGCTGCATTCCTCGTCCATGGGCTCCGTCAGCTCCGGCGATGCGACCACACCACCGGAAATTTCCGCGGTCATGATGCCGCCGTCGGAAAAGCTGCGATACGACAGCGCGCTTCCGTCCGGACGGAAGAAGAGGAAAGTCGGTGTGTTGTCGAGCTCCGCGACCGTCTGGACCTGTCCACCGATCGCTGCGTAAAGCGTACAGCCGTCCGTGCCGTAATCGGCGATGCTGTCCATGTATTCTACGTCATAATAGCTGGTGATTTCCGACATCCGGACCTTCTGCTCCGCATCGGCGGGAGCACAGAACATCAGCATCGGCGCCCCGGCAGAGTCCGAGCAGCCGTAGGGATAGTCGATCACATCCGCCATCAGACTGACCGTCTGCGCACCGTCATAATAGAACCATTCCCTGTGCCGAAGCGTACACGTCTTTGTGTCCATTTCCTCGCGGACGCGGTCGCGCTCACATTTCGCATCATATGCTGCATACGCTTCCTCATACGCGTCGACTGCCTTTTCGTATGCCTCGTCAGAGCTGTAGTCGGAATAGTACGGATACACCGGCTCCTCCGTGGCTGCATCCTGTTCCGCGATATCGTCCACGAGCATACTACTGAGCGGCACTGTTTCCGTATAACTCGTTACGTAGTAGCACGCACCGGAATCATACGGACAATATCTCGCAAGCTCATCCGAGGTGATCTTCTCCTTGTCGTGCCCCCGCTGCTTTCGGTACAATCCGCCGCCAGACTTTTCATAGAAAATGTACTCGCCGTCTTTGCGAACTGAAAAATAGTCGCAATCGCGATCGATTTTCTCCTTGTCCTTGCCGAGCTTCTGAAGGTACAGGTCGCCGTCCGTGTCCAGGTAGACAACGCTCTTGCCGCCCTCTACCAGCTCGAACCGGTCGACGTTCTTTGCGACGCGCTCCTTTTCCTTGAGATCATGCGTATAGAGCGTAGCGTCGTCGCCCTTGAGATAGAACACGCGGTCAAAGGCGTCCGTCACCCGGTACATCGAAATGTCCGTGTCGATGCGCGCCGGCTCCGCATTTTTGGAAAGGTCGCGGTAATAGAGTGCGATTCGGTACGTTCCGGCTTCGTATTTGTCCGGATACAGGACCTTTTTCCCGTCCTTGCTGACAGCAACCACAGCGTCAAAATTGGCATCGAAATCTTCCCCGATCTCCTGATCGCAGAGGTCGTTCGTCAGCTCGACCGGCGCGAGCTTTTTCTCGGACGTAAACTGAAGCTCGTTGTCCTTGGCGTACAGGATATAGCCCGGCAGTTCCTCAGATGCGCCGCTCTTCCCGATTCCAAGGCGCGGAAGCAGGAACACCACCGCCGCCGCGATCGCCGCGACCAGAAGCAGCGCAACGATCACGATCGGAGCCGCTTTCTTCGGCGCGCTCTTTTTTTTCAGCCGTTTTTCTGCCTTCTTCGCGTCCTTCACCGATGTGCCGCAGCTCGGGCAAAAGACCGCGTCGGCGCTGATCGGCGCGCCGCAGTTGTGGCAGAAGAACGTCTTCTGTGGCTCCTCCGGCGGCGCCTCCTGCGGAAGCGGCTTGCCGCAGTAGGTGCAGAAGCGCACGCCGGGCTCTGCCTGCGCGCCGCAGGCGGGACAAATTCTCTTTTTCTCTTCCATATTGCGTTCTCCCTTCTGATGTCTTTCAGGGTTTTCTGGAAAAATCATACCATTTTCCGTGCGGTTTCGCAAGCATTTCCGCCGGAAAGCGCAAAAATGCGGCTTCCGGACATCCGGAAGCCGCATATCATGCTTATGCCTTCTCGATCAGCGTCGCCGCGGGCATGACCTTTGAAAGGTCCGCCTCCCCCATCTGCCCCGCGTCGCACAGCTCCGCGATCTTCGGGTCGATCGGCAGCCGCGCCAGCACCGGGAGCGTATACGACAGCGCGATCTCGTCGAGCTTGCTCTTTCCGAAGACCTCGATGCGCTTGCCGCAGTCCGGGCACTCGAGATAGCTGTAGTTCTCGACAAAGCCGTAGACCGGCACGTTCATCATCCGCGCCATGTTGACCGCCTTCGCGACGATCATCGCCACCAGGTCCTGCGGCGAGGTCACGATGATCACGCCGCTCACCGGCAGCGACTGGAACACCGTCAGCGGCACGTCGCCCGTTCCGGGCGGCAGGTCGACGAACAGATAGTCCACATCGCCCCAGCATACGTCAGTCCAGAACTGCTTGACCGCGCCCGCGACCACAGGTCCGCGCCAGACGACCGGGTCCGTCTCATGCGGCAGCAGCAGATTCACGGACATGACCTTCACGCCCTCTTTGGTAACGGCGGGCTGGAT
>CAKTVN010000225.1 GCA_934623545.1 uncultured Oscillospiraceae bacterium | reverse complement strand
AGCGCTATTTCGTTTCCAGCGCCTCTTTTTTGCATACTTTTTTCTGGCAAGACAGAAAAAAGTATGCCGCCGGAGGCACAGTTGCAGTGTTACTGTAAAAGCGGCACTGCGGTGCAATCGCAGAAGTGTTCCGCGCCTTTGGCGCGGTCGGGCGGACAGAGTCGTCCGCCCCTACGTGCTCAAAAAAGCCTCGCGTCCTTCGGACGCGGAAAAGCCCCGCGCACGCAGTGTGCAAGGAGCAAATCGACTCCTATCCTTGAAAAGGAGACTATAAACTATGGCACATAAGAAAGATTACAAGCCGGAGGATATCCTCTTCCCGGACCAGACCATCGTAGAGTCAGAGCTCGTACATGAGATGAAAAGCTCGTACATCGACTATGCGATGTCCGTCATTGTCGGGCGCGCGCTGCCGGATGTGCGCGACGGGCTCAAGCCCGTCCACCGCCGGATCCTGTACGCCATGTACGAGGACAATCTGACCTCGGACAAGCCGTTCAAGAAATCGGCGACGTGCGTCGGCGACGTGCTCGGCAGATATCATCCGCACGGCGACGCATCGGTCTATGACGCGATGGTCCGTCTGGCGCAGGACTTCTCCATGCGCTATCCGCTGGTCGACGGGCATGGAAACTTCGGCTCCGTGGATGGTGATCCCCCTGCGGCGTACCGCTACACCGAGGCGAGAATGTCCAAGCTCTCCAATGAGATGCTGCGCGACATCGACAAGGACACGGTCGACTGGGATCCGAACTTCGACGAGTCGCGAAAGGAGCCGCGCGTGCTCCCCGCGCGCTTCCCGAACCTGCTGGTCAACGGCTCGAGCGGCATTGCCGTCGGCATGGCGACCAACATCCCGCCGCACAACCTGCGCGAGGTCATCGACGCGTGCGTCTGCATTCTGGAGAACCCCGAGGCGGAGCTTGCCGACCTCATGGAGTACATCAAGGGTCCGGACTTCCCGACGAAGGGCATCATCATGGGGCGCAGCGGCATCCGCGCCGCCTACTCGACGGGTCGCGGCAAGATCACCGTCCGCGCGCGGACCGAGTTTGAGGAATACGGGCAGAACCGCGAGCGCATCATCGTCACGGAGCTCCCCTATCAGGTCAACAAGCGGATGCTCATCGCCGCGATGGCAGACCAGGTGCGCGACAAGCGTCTCGAGGGCATATCCGACATCCGCGACGAGACGGACCGCAACGGTATGCGCATCGTCATTGAGCTGAAGAAGGACGCAAATCCGCAGGTCGTGCTCAACCGCCTGTTTGCGCAGACACAGATGCAGACGACGTTCGGCGTGACGATGCTGGCGCTGGTCAACAACCAGTCGCAGCCGCGCATTTTGTCGCTGCGGCACATTCTGGACGAATATCTGGCGTATCAGGAGGAGATCATCACCCGCCGGACGCAGTATGATCTCAAGAAGGCGCTGGAGCGGCAGCACGTGCTCGAGGGTCTGCTGATCGCAGAGGAGAACATCGACGAGGTCATCAAGACCATCCGCGAAAGCTATGACGACGCGAAGGAGCGTCTGATGGCGAGATTTAACCTCTCCGAAATTCAGGCGCAGGTCGTTCTGGATATGCAGCTCAAGCGCCTTCAGGGTCTGGAGCGCGAGAAGCTCCAGAACGAGTATGACGAGCTGGAAAAACGCATCGAATACTATAAGGAGTTGCTCTCGGACGAGACGATGCTCAAGGGCGTTTTGAAGGACGAGCTCATCGCCATCCGCGACAAGTTCGGCGACGACCGGCTGACGGAGATTCAGGACGTCGAGGACGAGATCGACATCGAGGACCTCATCGAGGAGGAGCAGTGCGTCTTCACGCTCTCGCACGCGGGCTACATCAAGCGTGTGCCTGCCGCGACCTACCGCAGCCAGAAGCGCGGCGGCAGAGGTGTGACCGGACAGACGCTCAAGGACGAGGACTTCGTGGAGGCGGTCTTCTCCGCGTCGACGCACGACTATATCCTCTTCTTCACGAACACCGGCAGAGTCCACCGCCGCAAGGGCTATCAGATCCCGGAGGGCGGACGCATCGCGAAGGGCACGAACATCGTGAACATTCTGCCGCTCGAGGCGGGCGAAAAGGTCACGGCGGGTCTGACAGTGCATGAGTTTGACGAGGACAATCTGCTGTTCGTTACGAAGCAGGGCACGGTCAAACGCGTGACGCTGGAGAGTCTGAACACGGCGAGAAAGGCGGGCATCCGTGCGCTGACGCTTGCCGAGGGCGACGAGCTGATCGCGGTCATGAAGACCGACGGAAATCAGGACATCGTGCTTGCGACGGCGGACGGCATGGCGATCTGCTTCAGCGAAAACGACGTGCGCGTCATGGGGCGCGACGCCGCGGGCGTGCGCGGCATTGCGCTGTCGGATGGCGACTATGTCGTCGGCGCGGGCATCGCGACCGAGGGCAAGCAGCTGCTCACCGTCACGGAGCACGGCTACGGCAAGCGCACGGAGATCGCGGAGTATATGCGCCTCGGCGAGAATGGGCAGCGCAGCCCGCAGCAGCGCGGCGGCAAGGGACTCAAGAACTACAACCTCACGGCGAAGACCGGACGGGTCGCGGGCGTCGCGATCGTCGACGACCGGGACGATGTGATGCTCATTGAGTCCGGCGGCGTGCTCATCCGCATGGCGGTCTCGGACATCAACGTCTACAAGCGCGGCACGCAGGGTGTCATTCTGATGCGTCTGGAGGAAGGCAGCCGGGTCATTTCGCTTGAGCCGGTCGACCGCGAGGAGACGGAAGAAGACGAGGCTGCGGCAGAGCCGGAGACGAACGAACCGGTATGAAAACTGTGACGATCTACACCGACGGCGCCTGCTCCGGCAACCCCGGACCGGGCGGCTGGGCGGCGATCCTGGAGTATAACGGCACGGAAAAGGAGATATCCGGCGGCGAAGAGGTCACGACCAACAACCGCATGGAGCTTACGGCGGTCATTCAGGCGCTGCTCGCGCTGCGCGAGCCGTGCGTGGTGGAGCTGTATTCCGATTCCAAATATGTCATTGACGCGCTCGAAAAGGGCTGGGCGTGGGGCTGGCGGAGAAAGGGCTGGATCAAGTCCGACAAGAGACCGGCGCTCAACCCGGACCTGTGGGAGATGCTGCTCGGGCTGGTGAGCCAGCACGAGGTGCATTACCACTGGGTCAAGGGGCACGAGTCGAACGAAAAAAACAACCGCTGCGACGAGCTTGCCGTAGCGGAGTGGAAGAAATTCAAAGCATAAAAGCGCCGCCCGCAAGGGCGGCGCTTTTCGTCACCCCAAAGGGG
>CAKTVN010000224.1 GCA_934623545.1 uncultured Oscillospiraceae bacterium | reverse complement strand
CCTCCAACTCGCAGAAGAAATTCGTAGGCGGAAAAACGTTCAATGTTTACCGCGGTATTCAGCTGAAGGAGGGGTAATATGGACAAACATATGAAGGAACAGCCGTTTCCCCTTGACCGTGAAAACATCATTCCATTCGCTTTGGAAAAAAGACGTAGCGAGCTGAACGACCTTGTACAGAACTACCCGATCTACATTCCTGTTGAGAAACTTTCCAAATTCTTAGGGATGAAGCCGGAGGCGCTGCGTGCTTGCCTTCGTCAGGGTCATTGTCCGTTCGGAGTTGCATACTCTATCGGCAGCCGTTATGCTTACAAGATTTTTACCGCGACGTTTGTAACGTGGTACTTAAAGTCCTGTGCATAAAATCAATTTATAGGAGGCGGTTCGCCGCCTCCTACCCTATCGAGAAGGAGGTGGGTGAGCATGCCCACGAAGAAACGTTATGAACACAAAATTACGCTGGGAAAGGACATAGACGGCAACTTGATCCGCAAATCCTTCTACAGCACGAAATCCAAGCGTGACGCAAAGCGCAAGGCGGAAGAGTACGCAGAGACCTATAAAATCAAGCACTTCTTAGGAGAGCCTGAGAAGGCAAAAACGATCACTTTTGAAAAGTGGGCAATTCGTTGCTTGGAACTCTATAAGAAGCCCTACGTCAAGCTCACCACATACACGGATACCTGCCTTGCACCTGTCAAGCGGCATCTGATTCCCCATTTCGGAAAACGCGAAATTCAGACCATTCAGCCCGCTGAAATACAGGAGTACATCAATAAAATCGGCAAGAAGTATGCGCCTGAAACCGTCAAAAAAGACTACAATATGCTGAGTTTCATTTTGCAGCACGCAAAAGAAGAGGGCTACTGCAAGGAAAATGCCGCAAATGCATCCATCATTCGCCTGCCGAAATATCATCGTGTGGTCGAAAAACACGCGCTTTCCCCGCAGGAATATGATACCACATACGAATTTGCTGTCAACCATCCAAAGGGACTGGCGATCATGCTGCTGATGGAAACGGGCTGTTCCCGAAGCGAACTGTTAGGCTTGCGTTTTGAAGATTTTGATGCAGAACACGGGATTCTGCACATCAATCAGGGCTTGGTATCTGTCAATTCAAAGGAAACGGGAACGGCTCTGATTGCCGACGGACTGAAAAACGGTTATCGCCAGCGCAAAATTCCGATCTTGGAGCCGCGCCTGCTTGCCAGACTAAAAGCCGAACCGAGAACCATTACGCTTGGTTCCGGCGAAAACGAACAGACTGTTGAGGTAGAGTACATCTTTCACAGTCCGGAGGGAAAAGCGTATATCCCCCGGAACTGGTATGAACGCGAGTATCGACCTTTTATGAAGGCGCTGGTGAAAGCACATCCGGAGATTCCGTCTTTGACACCGCACGAGCTGCGGCATACCAGAGCGACGCTCTGGTCGGCACAGGGCGTTCCACAGCACCTGATCGCAGATCTGCTTGGGCATTGCGATACCAGAATGCTGGAACGGGTTTATAACCATACGACCACGGACACGCTGCGGCAGGCACTGGTCGCAGTACAGACGAAGGAGGGAGAAAGAGCTTGATGGCTCTTTCTCCCTCCATTTTCGCAAAACTGTCGTATTTTTGTCGTACAATCGATTTAGCCTTATAGGCTGCTTGAAAACATCAAACTTTTTAATGCCAAAAGAATAAGAAAAATCTCTGAAACCGTTAGATTTCAGAACTTTCTATGGCAAGCTGCACCAATTAAGATATCAGCGGTTTTCCTAGTGTTTTCAATGGTTTCAGCTTTTTTCGGCAAGATTTTTGGGGCTTGCTGCTTCATACTGCTGGTCGCTACTGTGCAACCAAAAAAGATATTGTGGGTTTTATGGAATTTGGTGCGGTCTGCACGATTCTGTCAACGATCTCCACTTTGACGGCTTTCCTGTTTTGCGCGGTTCCGGTCATAAATCCGCTTGCTCTGCACAACGCAGGTGATTGGGGAGACGCCGTTCCATGAACCGCGCTTCGCTGCATGAAATTTGCGCTGGTTTTTCTTACTCTGTTTTTTAGCGGTGTCACTTTCATCCTGAGAATCCATCCCTTCGCGTCTATTCAGATACTTCAACTGCGCTTCCGTCTTTGCGGACTCTGAAAATTTCCGGCATAGGATTGGCATCCAGCAGTTCTGTCAGTGTGCGTGGGGTATAACGCATATACTCCATCATGCAGCCAACGTTGATTACCCCCTTAATATATGCTCCCTGGCTTCTCAGCCACATGTCGATTCCTTTGCCGAACACCTCAGCTTTGACGATCCAGCCGGTTTCGGTTTTCTCCTCGATCTCGGCGGTCGGCAGGCGGTCGAGCACCGCCTCGATGGAAGGCCCGGTATATTGGAAGCGGATTTTCTGAAGTCTGCCGCCATACATGAACTGCACGCGGCGGCGGAATTCGCCCTCCTGAAACCGGCTCGCGTAGGCCGGCACGAAATGCTCCTGCGTCACGCGGAACGTACGGATACGGTCGATGCGGTAGATCGTCGGATACAGATCGTCCGGATTTTCAAACGCCTTTTTGCGGTCAATGTCCCGGATATAGGCGGCAAGATAGAAATAATACTCGGAAAACAGGATTCCAACCGGCTCTACAAGCCGCGTCACCGTCTCTTGCCCCTTGAGCTTCTGATATTCGAGCTCCAGCACGCACTTTTGCTGCACCGCCTGCCCCAGCTCCCAGAGTCCCTGCAAAATGGGCCGTCCATGATGCGGCTCGACATAAAGAAGCTTTTCGTTTCCAATCATGCGCTGCACCGCGCGCCGGTTTTCCTCCGGCACGCAGCAGTCTACAAGCTTGTCGCGGATCGGCAGCATTTCATCGCGGCGCATCGAACGGCTTTCCAGCAGAATTTTGCAGACTGCCAGAATTTCTCCGTTCGTCAGCCCCTTCGGCGCAGCCTTTGTCAGGCGATAACCGCCCGCAGCGCGGTCATAAACGACGTCCTGTCCCAGCATTTCGTTGGACAAAAATGACCGCAGCGATTCCAGATCCCGCTGGATGCTGCGCGCGGTGACACCGAATTCCTGCGCAAGCTCGCGCTTATTCAGCACGCTTCCGTTCAGAAGCCGCGCGTAAATAGAAAGCAAGCGCACCGATTTCAGTTCGCTGAATTCTTCCATCTTGATCCCTCTTCATGCGCTCAAAAACATAAATTACTATCTGATAAATATTAATATTATAATTAGCAAATCATGTCAATCCCTGTCGCGGTTGGGTAACATAGTATCTGAGGTGAAGCGCTATGCG
>CAKTVN010000223.1 GCA_934623545.1 uncultured Oscillospiraceae bacterium | reverse complement strand
AACTCCAAATGTGACCGGCAGCGAGGAATTTTTATGCTGAGCAAGACATTTTTTCGCAGGAATACTGACGTATTTCAGCGCTGACGCAGCGCGAGACGACCCGCTGTCCGGGTGCGTTGGGAGTTTTCAGATACACCCTAATAAAATCACTGCGTTTTCGGTCCGAAAAAGTGCAGCACGCGCAGCGGCAACTCTGCATCCGCGCAGAGCCACATCGCTCCGACGGCTGCCGGTACAAAAAACTGCGCCGTCTTTTCAAGGCGGCAGCTTTTCCCGTTCGCGGTCAGCGTGCCGCTTCCATCCAGCACATACAGTCCACTGAACGCGTCCTCCGCGGGAACCTCCAATGCGGCTGTGGTCCTGATTTCATCCAGTCTGAAAAAGTCGGTCGTGTCATAGCCGATGAGTGTGCGGATACAGCCGCCCGCGCAGTCCAGGATGGTTTGCGGCGCTATAAAGCTGCGACGGCGAAGTTCCTCCCGTGTCAGGCTGTCGTAGTGGAATACCTCCAGCATACGCTCAAAGCCCAGTCCCTGATGGCACATGGCGTCCGCAACACGAAATCCGCTCGGCGTCGTCCGTTCCACCCGGATCGTAAAGTCCGTCGGCTCCTGAATTTCCGCAAGGAAGCAGCCCGCGCCGATCGCGTGCGGCATCCCGCCCTCGATCAGGATCGTATCGCCCGGCTTGACATAGAACTTCTGCATTGCCTCCAGCATTCCGGGAATGTCCTGCGTGTCAAACAGGCGCTTCCACTCCGCCCGGGTCACGCCCTCGCGAAAGCCCAGATAGACGCAGGGCGCTTCGCCGTCTACCTCTCGTCCGCCGAGGATGTGCCAGCATTCTGTCTTGCCGTAGGGGCTGCCAAACAGCCGCATCGCGTCCGCGCGGTCCGGATGGACCTGAAGCGTCAGGCGCTCCGCGCTGTCGATCAGCTTCAGAAGCACGCCCAGCGCCGCCCCAGAGCGCTCTGTGTGCGCCCTGCCAAGGTAGCGTGTGGCATCCTCCTCCAGCAGCTGCTTCAGAGACAGCTCCGGGAAGTCCGCAAGGAAGCTCATGCCCTCGTCCGGATAGTCCTCACGCCCGGCGTTTCTCGCCGCCACGACTGACATGATCCACTCCTCCGGGAAGTGCCCGTCCTCGCCGCTGCGCCCATGCAGAAGATCGAGCTGGCTGCCGCCCAGATAGGTGCGCCACGCGCGGGGGTTATTGAGGCGAATGGAAAAATCATTCGCCGGTCTCTTGATCTGCTCCACTTATCTCAGCGTCTCCTTTTTCCCGGTTGGCTTGTGGACCTCGTCCAGATATACAACTGCCTCTTCCTTCTGCGCAGGCGGCGTGCAGTCGATCCACAGATAATGTGCCCTCTGGCTGCCGCGCGTGATCACTCCATGATTGCTTCCCAGCGGGATATGCACAAGCGTATTGCCCTTCATCGGGCAGATGCGGCAGTCGATCAGCAGGTCCATGTCATTCTCTGGAAAGCTGAAGAAGAACTGATCGAGCAGTGGATGGGCGTGCTGCCCCACCAGATCGTCGCCCCGCATCTCAACGCTGCCCATCGCAAAGCGTGGGATCACCGTCTGTGGAAAAATCGCGCGGCTGATGGTCGTCTCGCTCTTGAAAAAGTCGCGGTACTGCATGGCATCCTCATACGCGCCGCTGATCGGGAAGCCGGCAGTACTGTGCTCAAGATCCTGCATATCCTCCGCATAGAGCGTCCAGCGGATCTCCAGCAGGCTGCTGTCCGCAGCGGCGGTGATATGAATTTCGCTCTGCGGCTTTGCCGTAAAATATGCCAGCTGGTCATAGTCGAAGCGCTTCCCTTCAGCTTCGAAGCGCATATTGCCGCGGCACAGAAAGAAGATGCGTATCAGCTCTGTCTGTCCGTCAAAATGCAGCGTATCGCCAGCCGGCATATCATAGTGATACACCTCCGCCCCCGGTATTTCCCCCGCGAGCAGCTGCTTGTGTGTATGCTTGCCCGCATACGGCGCAAGTGCTTCCATTTTGATATCGGAAAGCTTTACTGGATTCATACTTTTACCTCTTTTCGTTGTTTCCTTGGAATTTGGCTTTTTCTTATTCTGCGGCGCTTCCAGTCGGGCGGATATCCGCAAACTCCGGGTCCTCCCCGTTGACCGCAAGGATACGGTCGACCACAAGCTGCCGGAACTCCGGGCTCAGCATCGAGAAATATGCCGTAAATCCGGTCACGCGCACGACCAGATCGGGATACCTGCTCGGGTCCTTATGCGCCTGCAAAATCTTGTGCTCGTCAATGATGTTGATGTTCAGCAGCGTGTTTCCGGTCTCCAAAATCGTGCGGATGAGCGCGACCATTTTGTCCACGTTTTCGGGTGTGTTGGCAAGCCTCGGATCGAGCTCCAGCTGCACCGGAGCAGTATTTCCGTAGCCCGGCTGGATGCTTGCGATCGTGTTTGCCATGGCGGTAACGGCGCCGTCCTTGCGGAAGCCGAAGGTGGGATTCGCACCGTGGTTGATCGCCTCTCCGTTGCGGCGTCCGTTCGGCGTCGCACGCACATGACTGCCAAACTCCAGCGTATTCGACCAGCTGAACCAGCCGGGAATGAACTGGATTTCTCCATACGCCGGGTCAAGTGCGCGGATGACCGGCACCTCGGCGCGTACAAGCTCCGAAAACCGTCTGCTGATGCGCACCGCCCACCGGTCTGCCAGCGTATCGCCGCCGCAGTAGCGCTCGCTGTGCATCATCATCTGCCGGATATATTCGCCGTCGATGTCGTTCCAGTTCAGCTCCATCTGGCGCGTCAATGCGTCCCAGCTGATCTTGTCCTCGATCTCAATGCGCTGCTGGCAGGCTGCGAAGCTGTCGGCGACCGTACCGATGCCCGCGCCGTCGATGCACATATTGAAATATCTTGCCGTCTTGGTGACGTCTGCGCCCTCCTCGACCGGTCCGCGGCTGAGAAGGTTACAGACGAGTTCCGGCTCGTTGCGGTCCTGATTGTGGAGATGGAACAGGATCCCCCGCGCAGTCGTATCCACGGCGCGCGCCAGATGCTTCTCGAATTTCTCCCACAGCACCTCGGTGCTTGGCGGCGTTTCGCCGCGCTCGTCCATCATCTCATAATAGGCGACCTCGAAGACCTTTGCCGTGTTGATCTTCACCAGATCGTTCAGCGTATACTCCATCCCGGGGATGCTCATCCAGTGGCAGCCTGCCGCAAGGCGGCGGCGCGCCAGATTTTTGTCATATCCCAGCCGCATAAAGCCGCTGACGAGACTGTTGTCACCGGAAAAGCGCGGCCACCC
>CAKTVN010000222.1 GCA_934623545.1 uncultured Oscillospiraceae bacterium | reverse complement strand
GCATACCGCCCTGATACGCGGCGATCAGAATGCCGAGCGCGTCGACAAGGAAGGTCGCGATGAACCAGACGGCGGAGACGATGAGCTTGGACCAGAGCAGCTGGTGGATGCTCGCCGGGAGGGTGAACATGAGATAGCCCTCGTCGGTCATGAGATTCCGGTAAAACCGGCTGACCATCAGAACGACGGAGAAAATGGACACGACGATCAGCGAGATCACAAAGCCCGTGACCAGAAGCCCGTTCAGGATGCGGAGCGCAGCCGGAAGCTCGGGGCTGTGCGAGACGAGACCGGTCGTGAGCCGGGTGAAGGCGGAGAGCAGGACGACCACTAGAAACAGCGGCAGCATCAGCCGCGCGGTCGCCCGAAATTCATGCTTGATCAGTTTTCCCAGCATTTGAATACCTCCCGGAAATAGGCGTCTACGGACATCCCCTGATTTTCGCGGATGCTGTCGACAGTGGATTTCAGCACCAGCCTGCCGCGGTTTATGAACAGCACCTCGTCCAGCACGCTCTCCACGTCCGCGATCAGGTGCGTGCTGATGATGACGGCTGCTTCGGGGTTGTAGTTCGAGATGATGGTGTGCAGGATATAGTCGCGCGTGGCGGGGTCGACACCGCCGATGGGCTCGTCAAGCAGATAGAGCTTCGCCCTGCGGCTCATCGTCAGAATGAGCTGAAGCTTTTCACGCGTGCCCTTGGACATCTGCTTGACGGTCTGCTTCAGCGGCAGCTGAAGCTGCGCGAGCATATGCTCTGCGGCGTCGCGCCGGAAATCGGCGTAGAAGTCCTGATAAAAATCCAGAAGCTGCGTCGTATTCATCCAGCCGCTGAGCGCGATGCGCTCCGGCAGGTACGACACCATGGCGTGCGTTTTGGCGGACGGGACCTCGCCGCCGATGAGAATGCTCCCGGAAGAGGGCTGCAAAAGCCCATTTGCGAGCTTGATAAGCGTCGTTTTGCCGCTCCCGTTCGGACCGAGCAGACCGACGATGCGTCCCGGCTCGACGGAAAGGTCCAGATGATCGAGCGCGCAGAGCGAGTCGTAATATTTGGTCAGTCCCTGACACTGTAAAACAGGCATCTTATGATTCCTCCTTTTTCTTTTCCAAAGCTGTTTCCTGGTTGACTTTCGCTGCGACCATTGCGGCGGCTTCGGCGGCTTCGTAGCCGAGCGACGCCATGCCGCTGAAGTAAGATTCCACCTGCTGCCCGGCAAGTGCCCGGCGCGCTGCGTTGACCATCGCCGGATCCTCTGTCACAAAGCGCCCGGAGGTCCGCTGGGTGAAGATCAGCCCCTCGCGCTCCAGTTCTGCGAAGGCGCGCTGGACCGTATTGGGGTTCGCGCCTGCGTCTGCGGCAAGCTCGCGCACGGCGGGCAGCTTGCTTCCGGGCGGATACTCGCCGGAGGCAATGCGCAGCCGCAGCCGTTCGGTGAGCTGGGCGTAGATCGGGCGGTTCGGGTCAAAGCTCCATGCCATTGTTATGCCTCCTGTATCAATGTTATGCTGTATTATGACGTTAATATAATAATACAGACAGGGAGATTTGTCAAGAGGAAGATGCGCGCAGTAGATTTTTTTCGCCGTGTCGTGTATAATGAGAAAAAAGAAAGGTGAGGTGCGGCGAATGTATCCGAAAAAACAGCCCAAAAGCGATCAGGAGCGTTTCCTGGCGGCATTCAAAAAGCGCGTCGGCGCAACACCGGAGGAATATGTGCGCCGTAAGCTTGCGTCCGGTATGGACGAGGCGGAGCTGCGCAGACTGTATGATCTGCTCGCGGTCGAGGTCGCCATGAAGGCGCGCTGCACCGCGCTGCGCTATGACGCGCTGGAGCTCGACCGACGTCCGGCGGCGCAGCGCCACCGCGAGCGTGCGGCGAACGAGACCATCCCGGTCTGCAAGCGCTGCGGCGCGCAGATGGTCCTGCGCACCGGGCAGAGCGGCGCGCGCAAGGGGCAGAAATACTGGGGCTGCTCGAATTATCCGGTTTGCCGCTTCACGGTCCATTTTGAGGGCGGCGCGGAAAAATGAAAAAGAATTACAAAATGACGATCGCCTACGATGGCACGCGCTATTACGGCTGGGAGCACCAGCCGGACCGCGACACCATTCAGGGAAAGCTCGAAGCCGTGCTCTCGCGGATGTGCGATGCGCCGGTCGACGTGATCGGCGCGGGACGGACAGACGCGGGCGTCCACGCAAGGGCGATGGTCGCCAATGCGGTTCTGGACACGGAGCTCGCACCAGAGGAGATTCGGGACTATATGAACCGTTATCTGCCGGAGGATATCTGTGTGCAGGAGGTCCGCGAGGCGTCGGAGCGCTTTCACGCGCGCTATAAGGCAGTGGGGAAGACCTATTGCTACACCTGCTATGCGGGTACGGTGAAGCCGGTCTTTGACCGGAAATATGTCCTGACGCTCGATTTTCAGCCGGACCTTGACGCGATGCGCGAGGCGGCGCTTGTGCTTCAGGGGCGACATGATTTCAAAAGCTTCTGTGCCAATCCACAGATGAAAAAGTCCACCGTGCGCATCGTGGATTCCATCGACATCCGGCGCAAGCAGGATCGCATTTATTTTACGTTCCACGGGACGGGCTTTTTGCAGAACATGGTCCGCATTCTGGTCGGGACGCTTCTGGAGGTCGGCAAGGGCAGGCTGACGGCGCAGCAGGTGGCAGAGATCCTGGAAGCGAAGGACCGGCGCCTCGCCGGACCGACCGCGCCCCCGCAGGGATTGTGTTTGATGAAAGTAGACTATTGATGGGTAGAGCCCAAACTCGTCACCCCAGAGGGGGGACACCTCATCTGTGCCGCAGGCACAGGGGCTGCCGCGCCCGAAGGACGCGGAATGTCTCCGACGACCCTATCTTTTCTCTCGCAAGAGAAAAGATAGGGGAGAAAAGAGTGCCTGGGGACGCGAAATAGCGCTGACGCGCGAAAAACAAGTCGTTACATTCTACGTATTATCGTTACACTGGCGGTCAAGGAACGCCCTTCGGGCGACCGTAGAATCGGGTTTCCTGAACGCACGATAAATGGCACGTGCCGTTATGTTTGCGCCCGTTGAATATTTGACGTATGGAAATCGGTACGCCTTCCGATATCAAGAACCTCGTAGGGGTCGATGCCCACATCGACCCGCTGCTGTTGGCTTTCAGTATGGAGCGTAGGGGCGGACGACTCTGTCCGCCCGACCGCGCCGCAGGCGCGGAGATACGATTCAGCCCCTTTTTCTTTGCGCGGCAAAGAAAAAGCCGCTGGCGGTAAAAAGAAAACGGCAAAGGGGGAG
>CAKTVN010000221.1 GCA_934623545.1 uncultured Oscillospiraceae bacterium | reverse complement strand
GTTACATTCTACGTGTTATCGTTACACCGGTGGTCAAGGAACGCCCTTCGGGCGACCGTAGAATCGGGTTTCCGCATCGCACGGTTCATCGTTCAAATCGTTTTGTTTGCGCCCGTTGAATATTTGACGTATGGAAGTTGGGACACTTCCGCCCCTACAATCTTTGCCGCGCAAAGAAAAAGGGGCTGAATCGTGCCCCGCACGCTGCGCGTGCGAAAAATAACCGCGCCTCCGGCGCGGGGGGCGGGCAGAGTCGCCCGCCCCTACGTGCGCAAAAAGCCTCCTGCGTCCTCCGGACGCAGTTGCCGCCGCGCACTCCGCGTGCAGATAAGGTGTCACCCTTCGGGTGACGAACTTGCGTCCTCCGGACGCAGTTATCTCCGCGCCTCCGGCACGGCTTGTGCCCTTCGGACACAAAAGAGCGTTCCCCCCCTCCGGGGTGACGAAAAGCGCCGCCTTTCGGCGGCGCTTCTTCTTTTATTCGGTCTTGGGTGCTCCGCCTCCACGATGCCCGCGATAGCGCCGTCTGCGGCGGCTCTGTCCGCCGCCCTCGCCGCCCTCTGCGGCAGGCTTGTCCTGCTGCTGAGGCTGCTGACCCTGCTGCGGCTTCGGCGCGCGGCGCTCCTGCGGCGCCTTCGGCTTCGGCTGCTGAGGCTGCGGCTTCGGCTCCTGCGCCGGGCGCGCCTCCGCCTCTCCAGCGGGCTTTGCTCCGCCCTTGCCGCGTCCACGGCGGCGGTGACGGCTCTTCGCCGTCTTCTCTCCGTCCTCCTGCTCCGGTGCGTTCTGCACCTGCGGAGCGGCGTCCATCTGCGGCGCGCGGTCCACAACTGCAACATCGTCCGGATAGATCACCTCCGGCAGCGGCTCAAATTCATCGATGAGCTTCTTTGCCGGGCGCGGCTTCGAGGAGATGGGCGCCAGCTCCTTCGGGATCGGCGGATCGTTCTTGCGCGCCTTTCCGTTTCTCAGCACGCAGATGTCGCAGTTTTTATAGCTCCCGATCGTCTCCGGATGGTCCTCCATCCGGACCTTGACGCTCTGCCGCAGAAGATTGACCTCCGTGACCGTGCCGCGTCCGTCGGGCGTGTCAACAAAGGACTCGTTCTTCGGCGCGGTGCGCAGCAGGTCTTCATATGCCTCCTGCTCATATTTCAGGCAGCACATGAGCCGCCCGCACACGCCGGAGATCTTTGTCGGATTAAGGCTCAGATTCTGCGTCTTTGCCATCTTGATCGACACCGGTTGGAAATCGTCCAGGAACTCCCGGCAGCAGAAGGGCCTTCCGCACATCCCGAGTCCGCCGACCATCTTCGCCTTGTCGCGCACGCCGATCTGCCGCAGCTCGATGCGTGTGCGGAACACGGACGCGAGGTCCTTGACGAGCTCGCGGAAATCGACGCGCCCGTCGGCAGTGAAGAAAAAGAGAATTTTGCTTCCGTCAAACGCGCACTCTGCCGAGACCAGCTGCATTTCCAGCTTGCGCTCTTCGATCTTCTGCATACACACGCCGAACGCGCGCTTTTCCTTCTCCAGATTTTCGCGGTTGACGCGCTCGTCCTGCGCGTTTGCAAGCCGCAGGATCTTCCGTAGCGGCGGCACGATCTCCGATGAGGGCACGTCGTGATTGCCCGCCGCGCAGACGCCGTACTCGACGCCGCGTGAGGTGTCCATGATCACGTGGTCGCCCGTCCGAATTTTCAGCTCGCCCGGGTCAAAGAAATATGTCTTCGCGTTGTTCCGGAAGCGGATGTCCACCACCGCGGTCTTTTCCACCGGCTTTTCCGCCGTATCCTGCGGCGTATCCTCGCTCAAGACCGCCTCCTGCGCAAGCTCCTCCTCGGGCTGCGCCGCGCAGCAGCCTCCGCAGCCTGTCTGACCGTCCTGCTGCGCGCAGCCGCAGCAGCCCTGCGCCGCCTCGGGCGCTTTTTCCTCCTGCGCAGGGGCGCTCAGCGGCGCGTCCTGCACGTTGGGGGTCTTTATCGTTTCGTCCATATATGATCTCCTGTCCGCCGCCGTATGGCAGCATGAAAAATTGTCGTTTCGCGCCGCGGCATCACCGCAGCACCGTTGTCAGCCACCCGATCACGGGTCCTGCGCCGACGTTCGCGTTCAGATCATCGATCGCGCTCTGAAGGCTTCTGACCGCACCGAGCAGCTCCGCGCCGGTCCGGCTGCGGCAGACGCTCGCTGCGAGTGCGCTCTCCGCCGGGAAGCCGCTCTTCGCAGCCAGCGCGTCGGCAAGCAGCATTCGCCACTGCTCCAAAATTGGGATCAGCTGATCGCGCTTGAGCTTTTCCATCGGCACCAGCACGCTCAGCAGCGCCAGCGTGTCGCGCCCGGAAAACGCCGCCGCAAACGCCTCGGTGTGCTCCGGCTGTCCGTTTTCCAGCCGCGCCTGTGCCTGCCCGAGAAAACCGCCCGCGTGCAGCAGTGCCGCGCACAGCTCGCTTCGCGGCTTGTCCGGAAAGCGCTTTTGCAGCGCCGGGAGCGCCTCCTCCGCCGTCAGCGGCGACAGGCTCAGCTCGGCGCAGCGGCTGCGGATGGTCGCAAGCAGCTTTTCGGCGTTCGCCGCGAGGATCAGGAACGCACCGTATTCCGGCGGCTCCTCCAGAATTTTGAGCAGCGCATTCTGCGACGGCTCGCCCATATCCTGCTCCAAAATATAGATCTTTCTGCGTCCCTCGTTCGGTCGGATGAACACGTCTGCCCGCATTTTCCGGATGACGTCGACCGCGATCAGCTTGTGATCGGGGTCGTTTACCCGGATGACGTCCGGGTGCTGCCCATCGAATACCTTGCGGCACGCGCTGCATACGCCGCACGGGACCTCTCCCCTGCCGGTACACTGCATCGCCGCCGCCAGAATGCGTGCGAGCGTATGCTTTCCGGAACCCTCCGGTCCGCAGATCAGATAGCAGTGGGAAACGCGTCCGCCGGAAAACGCGGCGCTCAGACGAGCCTTCAAGCCTTCGTTCCCATACAGCCCGTCAAACCGCATTTGCGTCCCCCCGCTTCCCATAAAAATATCTATCTAATTTATCAGTATACCAAATTATCCGCGAAACTGCTACTGTTTTTTCAAAGAAGTCTTTCAAATTATATTTTCCCGTGCCCGAAGGGCGCGATTTCGTCACCCGAAGGGTGACACCTTATCCGCACGCGCAGCGTGCGGGGAACGTTTCAACCCCGCTTTCTTTCTCGTATGAGAAAGAAAGCGCCGTTGACGGTCGAAAGAAAGAATACCAAAGGGGGATTTCGATTTCCCCCTTTGGAATCCCCTTAAAACGACCAAGAAGGGGCTGCTGCCCCTTCTTGGATT
>CAKTVN010000220.1 GCA_934623545.1 uncultured Oscillospiraceae bacterium | reverse complement strand
GTGGAACCGGCTGCTGCACGTGCAAAGGGGCGTGACAGCCATCATCGGAAGCGGCGGAAAGACGACGCTGATGTATACGCTGGCGGACGAGCTTTCCACAGATGGGCGCGTGATCGTATGCACCACGACGCACATTTTCCCGCCGGAGCATATCCCATATCTGCTCGCGCCGGAGCGCGGGGCAGTCCGCGCGGCGCTGCAAGATCACAGTGTGCTCTGTGTCTCCGCCGGAACGGAGCGGGGAAAGCTCCTGCCGCCGAATCTTTCTTTTTCAGAGCTTGCGCAGCTGGCGGACTATGTGCTGGTCGAGGCGGACGGCTCGCACAGACGCCCGGCGAAGGCGCACGCGCCCTATGAGCCGGTCGTCCCGCCTGAGGCGGGGCAGACGGTTTGCGTATTCGGGCTGTCCGCGCTGGGAAAGCCCCTCCGCGAGGGAATGCACCGCGCGGAGCTTGGCGCGCAGAAGCTCGGCGTTTCGCCGGACGAAATTCTGACGCCGGAGCTGGCGGCGCGGCTTTTACGGCAGGAGGGGCTTTCAAGCTGCTTCCTGCTCAATCAGGCGGACACGCCGGAGCGTGAGGCGCTCGCACGGCGGCTCGCTGAAGGGCTTGCGGGCGCGGTATACATGGGCTCTTTACAGAAAGGAAGCGGGCAATGCTTGTGCTGATACGCGGCGCGGGCGATCTTGCAAGTGGGATCGCGCTGCGCCTCTGGCGCGCGGGGATGCGCGTCGTGATGACGGACCTGCCGCAGCCGACGGCGATCCGCCGGACGGTCTGCTTTTCGCAGGCGATCCGGTTTGGGGAGACGACGGTCGAGGACGTGACGGCGCGCCGCTGCGAAACGCGGGATGAGGTCAGGGCGGCACTGGACGCGGACGTAATCCCGGTGCTGACGGACCCGGAGGCGGCGTGCCGCAGCTGGCTGCGCCCGGACGCGCTCGTGGATGCGATCCTTGCCAAGCAAAATCTCGGCACGAGGATCACGGACGCGCCGGTGGTGATCGGCGTCGGTCCGGGCTTCTGCGCGGGGAAGGACTGCCACGCGGCGGTCGAGACCATGCGCGGGCACACGCTCGGAAGAGTGATACGAAGCGGCGAGCCGCTCCCGAACACCAACATTCCGGGTCTGATCGGCGGCTTTGCGGGCGAGCGCGTGCTGCGCGCGCCGGAGACCGGCGTTTTCCACCAGCTCCGCGAGATCGGTGCGCTGGTTGAGGCAGGGGAGTGCGTCGGCGAGGTAAACGGTGCGCCGATGCGCTGCATGATCTCCGGCGTGCTGCGCGGCATCCTGCCGGACGGTACGCCGGTGACGAAAAACATGAAATCCGGCGACGTGGACCCGCGCGCGGACGTGTCAGCCTGCTATACGGCTTCGGACAAGGCGATCGCCATTGGCGGCGGCGTCCTACAGGCGATTTTGGAATATTCCGGTGTGCTGAAAACCTGCCGGGGCGGGAATCTATTTGGAGTGTGAACAACATGGAACAGGATTCGATCAGGCTGACAAAGCTTGCAAAATGCGCCGGCTGCGGCGCGAAGGTGGGCGCGGGCGTGCTGGCGAAGCTGCTTGAGGGCATCCGCGTACATGAGGACCCTAATCTGCTGGTCGGCTTCGACCGCAGCGATGACGCCTCTGTTTACAAGGTCTCCAGCGAGCTGGCGCTGGTGCAGACGGTGGATTTCTTCCCGCCGATCGCGGACGACCCCTATACCTTCGGGCAGATCGCGGCGACCAACGCGCTTTCGGATGTCTATGCGATGGGCGGTGAGCCGAAGCTCTGTCTGAACATCATGGCAATTCCGGCGGATATGCCGCAGGACGCGGTCCACGCGCTGCTGCGCGGCGGCTATGACAAGGTCTATGAGGCGGGCGCGCTCATCACGGGCGGGCACTCCATTCTGGACGATGAGCCGAAATACGGGCTCGCGGTGACAGGCTTTGTGCATCCCGACCGCGTGCTGACCAATTCCGGCGCGAAGGCGGGAGACGTGCTGTTTCTGACCAAGCCGCTCGGCATCGGCATTCTCACGACGGCTGCCAAGGCGGAACTCTGCTCTGAAGAGAGCCGGGCGCTCGCGACGCGGCTGATGACGACGCTCAACAAAGCGGCGCGCGATGTGATGGTAAAATACCGCGTCCATGCCTGCACGGACGTGACGGGCTTCAGCCTGCTCGGGCACGCGTGCGAGATGGCGCAGGGGAGCGGCGTGCTGCTGGAGATCGCGCCGGAGAAGATCGATCTCATCCCGGAGGCGCTGGAATTTGCACGGATGGGAATTTTGCCGGAGGGAATGTACCGCAACCGCCGCTTTGCCGAGCAGTGGGTCGAGCCGGGCGAGACGGAGCTTGCCGTTCAGGATATGCTCTATGACCCGCAGACCTCCGGAGGGCTTCTGATCGCAGTGGATGCGGCGGACGCGGACGCGATGGAGCGGGAGCTTCAGCCGGCGGCCCCGTCGTGCCAGCGCATCGGGCGCGTGCTTTCGTATGAAGGCGGTGCGCGCATACGGTTAGTGTAAGACGAACGCGGAAGGAGAACACAATGAATCGATACATTCTCGACCCGGAGGATCGCATCCGCGTGCTGCCGCCGCACGACGGCGCAGAGGCGGCGCTGGAGGTCTTCAGCGGCAGGACCGTGAGCTTTTTTGATCTTTCCGATATCGAAGCTGCCTGCATTTCGCATGGCGTGACGGAGGCGCAGGGCGGCGACGCGCTGCGGCTGGTCTGTACGGACGCGCTGTTTGGAAAGAAGCATGAGCTCTATGTTCCAATGGCGCGGGCGGATTATCCGGCGTTTTGGGACGCGCTGCGCAAGGCTGCGCCGGAGCTGACGCTCGGCGCGGAGCAGACGTATGTGAAGGAGACCTGCAATCACGACGGAAAAAGATGAATAGACGCCGCCCTACTGCCGAACCCTAATGCGGAAAGGGGGCGAGCGCATGAAGCAGAAAAAGCACCGTCAAACGGACGCAGTCCGCGAGATCATGGAGCAAGGACCGAGTTTTACGGACCCGCAGGGAAGCTGGACCGGGAAGCCCGAGGATGAGCACGAGCTGCCGGTCCAGGACGCGGACGATCTTTAACGGCGGCTTTGCCGCCAGAAAGGAAAACCCATGGCGAGCGGATATTATAAGCCCTGTGAGGAGCTCGCGCGCTGCAACGAGCTGATCGAGCGCTATTGGAGCGCGGGAGAGTATGAACTGTGCTTCCGGGGACACCTGAAGCTTGCGGAGCGGGGCTATCCGCTCGCGGAATGTCAGGTGGGCTATTTCTACCTGAAGGGCTCTGGCGTCCAGGCTGACCTTGAAAGAGCAG
>CAKTVN010000219.1 GCA_934623545.1 uncultured Oscillospiraceae bacterium | reverse complement strand
AAAGAAGACATCCTCATGGAGTGCATCAAGCTTGCCCATGAGACCAACGTCAAGGTTGTCGAGTTCATCAACACCATTGTCGACACCATCGGCAAGCCCAAGTTCACGTTTGAGAAGGCCGCCGTCAACCACGACATGCTCGACGATCTGTGCGAGTACGGCCTTGACAAGATCGCCTACGCCCTCGACACCGACGACAAGAACGTCCGCGAAGAGCGCCTGACCGCCGCCGTCGTCGACTTCAAGGAGAAGTTCGGCGAAAAGTACGCGGACGACTGGGACATCCAGATCGACGTGTGCCTGTACAAGATGCAGAAGAAGATCGTCAAGAAGTGGCTGCTCGAGGGCAAGCGCGTCGACGGCCGCACGCCCGATGAGATCCGCCCGCTGGCGGCAGAGGTCGGCGTCCTGCCGCGCGTCCACGGCTCGGGTCTGTTCACAAGAGGTCAGACGCAGGTCCTGTCCGTCTGCACGCTCAATACGCTTTCCGCCGCGCAGAAGCTCGACACCATCTATGACGAGACCGAGCGCCGTTATATCCATCATTACAATATGCCGCAGTGGTCCACCGGCGAAGCCCGCGCGAGCCGCTCTACCTCCCGCCGCGAGATCGGTCACGGCGCGCTGGCGGAAAAGGCGCTGCTGCCGGTCATTCCGCCTGTGGAAGAGTTCCCGTATGCGATCCGTGTGGTCTCCGAGGTCGTCTCCTCCAACGGCTCGACCTCGCAGGCTTCCATCTGCGGCTCGACGCTGGCGCTCATGGACGCAGGCGTTCCCATCAAGCGCCCCGTCGCCGGTATTTCCTGCGGCCTCATCTCCGACAAGGAGACCGGCACGTGGAGAACCTTCACCGATATTCAGGGCGTTGAGGACTTCCACGGCGAGATGGACTTCAAGGTCGCCGGTACGACCGAGGGCGTCACCGCCATCCAGATGGACCTTAAGAACGACGGTCTGACGATGGAGATCATCGCCGACGCGCTCGAGCGCTGCCGCAAGGCACGCCTTGAGATCCTTAACGAGATCATGATCCCGTGCATCGCGGAGCCGCGCGCGGAGGTCTCTGAGTTCGCTCCGAAGATGGTCACGATGAAGATCGACGTTGATAAGATCCGCGAGGTCATCGGCAAGGGCGGCTCCACGATCCAGAAGATCGTCGCCGAGTCCGGTGCGCAGGTCGACATCGACGACGACGGCACCATCCACATCGCCTCTCCGGACGCCGCCTCCTGCGACGCCGCCAAGAAGATGATCGACGACATCTGCTTCGTCCCCGAGGTCGGCAAGCTGTACTACGGCAAGGTCGTCCGCATCCTGCCCATCGGCGCGTTCGTCGAGCTGGCTCCGGGCAAGGACGGCATGATCCACATCTCCAAGCTGGAAAACCGCCGCGTGGAGAAGGTCGAGGACGTGCTGAACATCGGCGACATGACCTGGGTCAAGGTCATGGAGATCGACGAAAAGGGTCGTGTCAACCTCTCTCGCAAGGACGCGCTCAAGGAGCTCGCCGCCAAGGGTCAGGAGTAATTTCAAAGCCCTCAAACGCGATTCGCTTCGCTGCCATCGCGTTTGAAAAGACTGCACAATGCCTCGCCGAAACAAACTGCACATCCCTCGCTTCGCCGCGAGCGGCAAAGCTCGTCCGTTCCGTTGTTTCTCCTCTCCAAATGTGAATCGCTTCGCTGGATCCACATTTGCTATTAAGGCGCCTGCGGCGCCTTGCGCGGACCGAAGCGGCTATGCCGCGAAGGGGAACCGATTGGCACGAAGAGCCGTGCGCGACGGAACTCTACGAGGTATTTGACAAGCTCAGGCTGCCGCAGATCCTGCGGCAGCCTTTTTATACGCCGACGGGGGCTTTTTGCATAGACCATCGGCAAAGGTCACAAAAATCAGGGGGTATTTTTCTCCCGGTGTTCACAAAATCGTCACGCCTCCGCGCACCCTTTTATGGTAAACTAAGGGCGAGGAGGGAAACCACACAATGAACATTCTTTTCTTTCTGACTCCGAAGGCGATGTGCGCCTATATTGACGCCGGAGCGACGCTGCGGCAGGCGATGGAACGCATGGAGAATTCCGGCTATTCCGCGCTCCCGGTGCTGGAGTCAGACGGCAGCTACGCAGGCGTTCTGACAGAGGGCGATCTGCTCTGGGCGCTGAAAAACATCTGCGTTATGGACCTCCGGCAGACGGAGGAGCATTTTATCCGCGAGATCATCCCCCGGCGGGTCATCCATCCCGTCAAGGTCGATACCCGCGTAGAGGATCTGATCTCCGTCGCCGCGGAACAGAATTTCGTCCCTGTGATCGACGACAAGAACGCGTTCATCGGCATCGTCACACGAAGCCGCATCCTGCGTTACTGTCAGGAGCGGTATTTTGAACGCAGCGTGCAAAAAATTTCCTGAACAGGTTTAACCTTTGCAGATCTGGCAATACTCATCTGCGGAGGTGCATGAAATGCAAAACAACGAACGATCCAACTCCGGCGCGTTCCGGAAATTCTTTCAGGAAAAGGGCTACTACATAGTCCTGTTCCTGTGCATTCTTGCAGTCGGAATTTCGGGCTATATTTTCATCAGAAGCGCTCTTTCGGAGAAGGATTCCCTGAACGACGAGACCCTTTCGGTCGCAACCACCACGACGGTACCGCAGACTGCCGAGACTGGCAAGCCTTCGCCCGCGCCCGCATCCGGGACGCAGACGGGCGGCTCCGCCGCAGCAGCGGAGGAGGACACGGAGCCTTCCGCGTCCGTATCCGCACCGGTCGGCGACGATGCAGTCCGCGCGGCGGCGGCGTCCATCCGCATCGCGCCGGTCTCCGGCACGGCGATCATGGACTACAGCGTGGACCAGCTCGCGTACAATCCCACTACGCGCGACTGGCGCACGCATGACGGCGTCGATCTGACCGCCGCGGTCGGCGAGCAGGTCAAGGCAGCCTGCGCCGGGACGGTCAGCGCGGTCTATGACGACGAGCTGCTCGGTACGACGGTCGTCATCGCGCACGCCGACGGCTACGCGACGCACTACGCAAATCTAGCCGCCACGCCGGCGGTCCATGCAGGCGACACGGTCGCCGCGGGCGATGTGATCGGCGCAGTCGGCGAGACGGCACTGCTGGAATCCGGCGAGGAGCCGCACCTGCACTTTGCGGTCTATGCCGCTGGTACGCCGGTCGATCCCGCGGAATATCTCAGCTGAATCGTGTAAAAGAGAAGCCCCCGCATGACCATGTGGTCATGCGGGGGCAGATTTTATCCCCAAACGCGATGACAGGATTGGGGCAAATTATACTGATATTCAATTAAAAACTTTCATTCATGGAATGGAAGTTTTTAATATGAAGATCATTATGAGACGAGAT
>CAKTVN010000218.1 GCA_934623545.1 uncultured Oscillospiraceae bacterium | reverse complement strand
GCACCGAGGGCATCTGCGCCTGCGAGGGCAAGGGCACGATCTTTGAAATGCCCGAGGTACATATTGAAAAGGTATTTGACGAGCACGCCATTATAAATGACCGTGCATTCCATGACCGCGTTCAGGTCGGCGACAAGGTGCGCATCATTCCGGTCCACATCTGCCCGGTCTGCAACCTCTATGACCGCGCGTATCTGATCTCCGGCGGCGAGGTCGTTCAGGAGCTGGAGATCGCGTGCCGGGGAAAGCTGCAATGAGCGCGCGGGAGAGGGTGCTTCGCCCGGAGCTTGTGCCGTATGTCCCGGTCGCCGAGATGCTGGTACGGACGTTCGGAGCGGACTGCGAGGTCGTGCTGCACGATCTGGAAAACCCGGCGCACTCCGTCGTCTATGTCGCGAACGGCACCGTGACCGGGCGGAAGGTCGGCGACAGCTTTGATCAGCTCGTGCGGAAGGTCATTTTGTCGGATGAGCTCCAGGAGGACTTCGCCGCGAACTATTATTTCACGGCGCTGAACGGGAGGCGCATCCGCTCGTCCTCGCTGCTCATCCGCGATGCCGCCGGGCGGCTGACCGGTGCGATGTGCATCAATCTGGACACCACGCGGCTGAGCGCACAGCTGGCGTTTTTGCAGTCGCTGCTGCCGGAGCCGGCGGCGGAAAAGCCGGCAGAGCAGCCCGCGCCGCAGGCGCACATCTCCGTCATGATCGAGGATCTGATGGACGGCATTCTGGGCGGCGCGCGGGAGCTGACGCGCGAGGAGCGCGTGGAAAAGGTCCGATTCATGGATGAAAAGGGGCTGTTTCTGATGAAGGGCAGCGTGGAAATGGCGGCAGAAAAGCTCGGCGTCAACAAGGTGACGATCTACAGCTATCTGGATGAGGCAAGGGGGAAACGCGGATGAAGGCGGTCTATGTGGAATCCAAACTGGAGAACAAGGGACATTACGTCCCCGGCATGATCTCCGGCAATACGCTCTATGTCTCCGGGCAGCTGCCGGTGCATCATGAGACCGGTGCGCCGATGGCAGAGGACATCGCGCAGCAGACGCGCGACGCGCTGCACAATGTGGAGCGCGTGCTGCACGCGGCGTGCTGCACGCGGGAGGACGTGGCGCTCTGCCGGGTCTACATCCCGGACGTCGCGGACTGGGACACGGTCAATGCGGCATATGCGGAGTTTTTCGGCGCGCACAAGCCGGCGCGGGTGATCGTCCCAACGCGGGAGCTGCACAACGGCGCGTTGGTAGAGATCGAAGCGGTTGCAGAACTGAGAAACCTTTGAATCCATAAAAATACGGACAGGAGGGCATGAATATGAAATTTATTTGCGCAAAATGCGGACACGAGGAAGCGGTCACGACCCGGAAGGCGCATTGCGACTGCGGCGGGCTGTGGAAGCTGGAATACGAGCCGCCGAAATTTGATCTGGGCGAGATCGACACACATGAGTGGAGTATGTTCCGCTATCGGAGGTTCATGGCGCTCGACGGCGAGCACTGGCGCGGCGTTTCGATGGGCGAGGGCATGACGCCGGTCGTGCGGCTGGACGAGGATGTGCTGCTGAAGATGGACTATTTCATGCCGACGCTGTCCTTTAAGGACCGCGGCGCGGCGGTTTTGATCGCGCACTGCAAGGCGATCGGCGTGGACAGGGTCGTACAGGATTCCAGCGGCAACGCCGGGAACTCCGTCGCCGCCTACTGCGCGCGCGCTGGGATCGGGTGCGAAATTTTCGTCCCGGAGGGGACCAGCCCCAAGAAGATCGACATGATCCGCGCACACGGCGCGACCTGCACGGTCGTCCCCGGCACGCGCGACCACTGCGCCGATGTCTGCCGCGCGAAGGTGGAGCATGAGGGCGTCTATTACGCGAACCATGTGTATAACCCCTTCTTCTACGAGGGCACCAAGACCTATATCTACGAGGTCTTTGAGCAGCTCGGCAGGATCCCGGAGCACCTCGTCATCCCGGTCGGCAACGGCACGCTCTATCTCGGCGCGATCTACGCGCTGGAGCATTTGCAGGCGAGCGGCGTGATCGAAAAATTCCCGCAGATCATCGCCCTGCAGAGTCAGAACTGCGACCCGCTGCTGCGCGCGGCGGCGCACGGCGAGGCGCAGCCCGAGGCGGTCCAGCCCACGCCGACCATCGCCGAGGGCATCGCCATCGGAAAGCCCATGCGCGGCGAAGAAATCTTGCGGCTCGCCAAGAAACACGGCGTGCGCTTCGTCCACGCGCCGGAGGACAAAATTCTGGACGCGCGCGCGGAGCTTGCGCGCCGGGGCATCTACTGCGAGCACACGACAGCGGCGAATTACGCGGCATATCAGGAGTATTGCCGCCTCTACGGCAATACGCCCGACACGCTGATCACCATGTGCGGCGCGGGACTGAAGTCCGACCACTAAGGCAACACCGCACAATTGCGTCTTCGCGTTTCGCCGGATCTTTTCCACCAATTCTGCGGTTTGAAAAGCTTGAAATACACAAAGTATTCCTTCGTTTTCCAAACCTTGACTTGGCGAAAAATCTCTCGCCGAACCAGCTTGCCGAATTGCGCGGTGCTGCCCTGAAATTCAAAAGCATTCGGATGCGCCGCCTGCGGAAGATCGCGGGCGGCGCAAATTCGCAAATTTACAAATTTGCAATGCTTTTTTGAAAATCTGTGCTATACTAAGCTATACGAATAAAAATAGATAGGAGGAGTCTGACATGACGATTCTGACAAAAGATAATTTTGACAAAGAGGTACTGAGCGCGGAGCAGCTGACCGTGGTGGATTTCTGGGCGTCGTGGTGCGGTCCGTGCATGATGCTCAAGCCCATTTTTGAGGAGCTGAGCGGGGAAATGCCCGAGGTCAAGTTCTGCAAGGCGGACGTCGACGAGGAGCGCGATCTCGCGATCGAATACGGCGTGGAGAGCATCCCGACGCTGCTGTTTTTCAAGGGCGGCGAGCTGGTCGACACGCTGGTGGGCTATCGTGACAAGGCGTCGCTGCGCGAGGCGATCGAGGCGAAGAAATGAAGGTACGGCTCAACGAGGACAAAGAGGTTGTCGCGCGTGTGAAGGAAGGTCTCAAGCGCACGGGCGGCTACTGCCCGTGTAGGCTCCAACACACGGAGGACTATAAGTGTATGTGCAGGGAGTTCCGCGACCAGATCAAGGACCCGAATTTCGAGGGCTATTGCCACTGCTTGCTGTATTATAAGGAGAAATGAGCGGGTCGGCGCGTTAAGAAAAAAGAAAACACCATCCGTGAGGGTGGTGTTTTTTGTGAGATCTGAACACGATTCTAATACTATTTTCTGATTAAATTCTTTAATCAGAAAGGTTCCGCCTTTGGCGAAACCGATTCCGTGATTTTGATAAA
>CAKTVN010000217.1 GCA_934623545.1 uncultured Oscillospiraceae bacterium | reverse complement strand
TCTCTGTGGTCTTGGCATGATATCGCCTCCATGTTCCCGGTATATGTCGATTATAGCACGTGCGCGGCGGACTGTAAAGCCGAAGCAGCGGAAATTTGTCTGTGCAGCAAAGTATTGACACAGACCCACAAAACGAAGTAGGATATGGGAAACGAAACGTGCAGAGGAAGGAGCGATCGCCGATGAACGTGATCAGCCTGTTCAGCGGCTGCGGTGGGCTTGATTTGGGCTTTGAAAGAGCCGGCTTCCGCATTCCCGTGGCAAATGAATTTGATAAGACGATATGGGAAACCTATAAGCTCAACCACCCGAATACGCATCTGATTGAGGGCGATGTGCGGCAGGTCACGAAGGAAGACCTTGCGCAGTACATAGACGGCGAGGTGGACGGGATCATCGGCGGACCGCCCTGCCAGTCGTGGTCGGAGGCGGGCGCGCTCAAGGGCATCCGGGATGCGCGCGGGCAGCTGTTTTTTGAATATATCCGGCTTCTAAAGGAATTTCAGCCGAAGTTCTTTCTGGCTGAAAATGTCAGCGGAATGCTCGCAAACCGGCATTCCATCGCGGTGCAGAACATTCTGGAGCTGTTCGACGAGGCGGGCTACGAGGTCTCGTTCACGCTGGTCAACGCGAAGGACTACGGCGTCGCGGAGGAGCGGAAGAGGATCTTTTATATCGGCTTCCGAAAGGACCTGAAGATGGATTTCGGCTTCCCGAAGGGCTCTACAAAGGACGACGCGAAGAAGCTGACGCTGCGGGACGTGATCTGGGATCTACAGGATACGGCGATACCCGCTGGAGACAAAAACCGGCACGATCCGGCTGCGATCAACAACAACGAATATTTCACGGGCGCGTACTCGCCGATCTTCATGAGCCGAAACCGCGTCAAGGGATGGGACGAGCAGGCGTTTACCGTTCAGGCCTCCGGGCGGCAATGCCAGCTGCATCCGCAGGCGCCCAAAATGGTGAAGGTCGGGACGAACGATTGCCGGTTTGTGAAGGGCGCGGAGCACCTTTACAGAAGAATGACCATCCGCGAGGTCGCGCGGGTGCAGGGCTTCCCGGATGATTTCAAGTTCGTGTACGACGATACGAATACGGCGTATAAGATGATCGGCAATGCGGTCCCGGTGAATCTGGCGTATGAGATCGCGGTCGCGATCAAACGGTATCTCGAAGGAAAGGGCGCTTCCGTCGAGATCGACCGGGAGGCGATCGACGCGCGGGTGGTCAACGAGAAGAAGGCGTATACCAGAAGCAACGATCAGGGAAGAGCCTATGAGTACGCCTGGATGCAGACCCTGTACAAAGCGCTGGCGGAGCGGAGAAGAACAGAAATCGTTGAAAATTCCAGTCTGGAGGCAAACAAAAAGGCTTGGTCGCTGATGGACCGGGAGACGCAGGAGGACTTTCTGCGTTCCGCTGCCGCTGCGGTTGAGACACTGCTCGAGCTGGAGCCGAGAATGACCGAAGCCGCGCCCGATACGCTGACGCTGGAGTTCCAAAAGGACGGACAGGGCATCGAGGGCGACGTCCGGGACATCGTCATCAAGCGGGACGCCATCGGCTGGGAGACCGGCTTGAGCATCAAGCACAATCACGACGCCGTGAAGCACAGCAGATTGAGCCACAAGCTTGACTTCGGAAACGAATGGTTCGATATCCCGTGCTCGGACGCGTATTGGGACACTGTGGAGCCGGTCTTTGACGCCCTGAAGCAGGAAAAGGAGAAGGGCACGAAGTGGTCTGAGGTCGCGGACAAGGGGCAAAAGGTCTATATTCCGCTGCTTCAGGCATTCATGGACGAGGTAAACCGCGCGAATGAAAAGGACCACACCATGCCGAGACGGATGATCGAGTATCTGATTGGCGTGAAGGATTACTATAAGATCGTGAGCCGGGACAGCGGAAGCTTGACGACGATCCATGCCTTCCAGATGCACGGTACGCTGAACAAGCCCGCAAAAAGCAAAGCGGCTGCGATCACCGCGCCCACGATCCGCCTGCCCGAGCGGCTGATCGCGCTCACGTTCAAGCCGGACAGCGACAACACGGTGGAAATGTATCTGGACAACGGCTGGCAGCTGAGCTTCCGCATCCATAACGCAAGCACGAAGGTCGAGCCGAGCCTGAAATTTGACATTCAGTTTATCAGCGTGCCCGCAGACATTCTGAGCATCGACTGCAAGTGGGACTGAGATGGGAAAGTGAGAGGAAATTTGCGTATCAGGATACTGTTTATCTGCCACGGCAATATCTGCCGCAGCCCGATGGCGGAATTTGTGATGAAGGACCTCGTGCAGAAGGCGGGACTTGCGGCGCAGTTCCACATCGAGTCGGCGGCAACCAGCCGCGAGGAGATTGGAAACCCGGTCTATCCGCCGGCGCGGCGCATTTTGGCGGCGCACGGCATCTCGTGTGGCGGACACGCGGCGCGGCAGCTCACCCGGCACGATTACGACGCATTTGATCTTTTGATCGGTATGGACGCCTCCAATCTCCGGGATATGCAGCACATCTGCGGCAGCGACCGCGCGGAAAAGCTCTCGCTCCTGATGGACTATACCGCCCACCCACGCAGCGTCGCGGACCCGTGGTATACCGGGGACTTCGAGGCGACCTGGCGCGATGTGTCGGAGGGCTGCCGTGGGCTGCTCGACCAGCTCCTGTCAAAGCCGGACGTTCTGTAAAGAACGCCCGGCTTTGAGCTTGTCAAAAAAGTTTTTTGACAAGCTCTCAAACGCGAACCGCGGGGCTGGGTTCGCGTTTGAAAAGGCTGCGTGATGCGGCGCGCATAATTTGTGCGCAAATTGCGCACAAATTCCACACTTGCATCCCGTAGTGTGTTTTGTCCGAGGTACACGCCCCCGGACAAAACCGATTCACACTTTATTCGCGCCTGCGGGCGCGAACTCTACGAGGTTTTTGACCGTCTGAAAGCCGGACGTTCTGTAAAGGACGCCCGGCTTTGCAACGTCATCTGCCCCACAGCGGATGCGGGGCGATGCGGGCATCGCTCCATGCGCCCCTCAAACTATCGGTGGCGTTTCCATTTCCATACGCCAAATATTCAACGGGCGCACACATAACGAAACGCATTTGTGTATCGCGCGCTGTGGAAACCCAATTCTACGACCGCCCGAAGGGCGTTCGGTCTACGGACAGGGAAACGACAACACGCACAATGTAACGACCTGTTTTTCTGCGCGTCAGCGCTATTTTCGTGTCCCCAGCACTCTTTTCTCCACCATCTTTTCTCTTGCGAGAGAAAAGATGGTGCCGCCGGAGGCATTCGCGCCTGCGGCGCGGCGGGCGGACAGCACCCGCAAGGGGTGTGCCGCATCCGTAGCGCTCCGGCGCCCCTGACGGCTGCGCAAAGTCGTCCG
>CAKTVN010000216.1 GCA_934623545.1 uncultured Oscillospiraceae bacterium | reverse complement strand
GCGTAGGCTGAAGCGGCTATGCCGCGAAGGGGAACCGATTGGCTCGTAGAGCCGTGCGCGGCGGAACTCTACGAGGTTTTGATAGTCTGGTGTGCCGCAGCGCGGCACACTTTTTCACAGGTACGATCGCTTTAACAGAGAAATTGCGGAGGAATTTACATGGAAAATAGATATCACGGGAGCTGGACGGTGCCGCTGAGCCTTTGCGACGACGCGGGCAGACTTTCTGTTCAGGGCGCGCTGAGCGAGTTTATGGACATCGCGGCGCTGCACGCGGAGCAGATCGGCGTCGGCGGCGCGGCAATGGCGCGCAAGGGGCTGTTCTGGCTGACGGTGCGCACGCGCATCCGGTTTCATGAGCGCCCGGGGATGCTCCAGACCGTCGAGCTGGAGACGTGGCCCGGCGCGGTAGAGGGAATGCGCTGCGAGCGCTATTACACCATGAAATGCGGCGAGACGCTTCTGGCGGAGGCGAAGACGCAGTGGGCGGTCTGGGATATGAAGCAGCAGCGCCCGGTGCCGGTCGCGCCGGTCTATCCGCCGGAGCTGACGCTGCCGGAGGATACGGTCTGCGACGGCGCGTATGCGGCGCTGCGTGAGGTGCCGGAGGAAGAGGCGTGCCGGTACACGGTGCGCTCGGTCGACCTCGATGTCGGGCGGCACATGAACAACGTCCGGTACATCTGGATGCTCCTCGGGACGCTCCCGTCCGGCGAGCTGCACGCCATCCGCGAGATGGAGACGCACTATCGCCGCCCGTGTCTGGAGGGCGAGACGCTCTCCATCCGGCGCAGAAAAACGGAGGACGGCTGGTGCTTCGCCGCCGTGAAGGAAAACGGCGAAACAGCAGTGTCGGCGTTCGCAAGTGTGCCAAAATAAATTTTTCCCCACTTGCGAACGAAGTAAAAAGTAATAGTGAATAGTGAATAGTGAATAGTGAATAGTGAATAGTGAATAGGTGAGGAATCGGCGATGTTCATAAGAACATCGCCGATATTTTTTATTCGCCGGCGCAGCCGGCTCTACACTTTTTCACTTTTCACTCTTTAAAAAACGGCAGACTGGAAAAAATCCAGTCTGCCTGTTTTTTATCTGTCTTCCACGGCAATCTCCCGGATATTCAGCTCGTTTCCGGTCAGGAGCCACGTCCGCTCGCTGCCGCAGTAGGGGCAGATCCTGCCCTGCGGGACCGTGTCGTAGTCCCGCCCGCAGCCGTCGCAGTGCGTGACGGCGTGGATGCGCTCGATCTCCAGCGCGCAGCCGTCCAGAAGCGGTACGCGCTTGCAGTTCCAGTTCCACACGTCCGTCAGATACTCTGGTACGACCGTAGAGACCTCGCCGATCTCCAGCGTGACGCGCCGGACGCGGCGCACGCCGTTTTCCTCCGCGACCTTGACCACGCTGTCGGCAATGTGGAACACGACGCCAAGCTCATGCATGGCTCAGTCCCGCTTTCCGCGCAGCGACTCACCCAGACGCTTGCCCGCCATCGAGGCGATGCCCTTGAGCTTGTCCTCCGCCTTCATCATCGTCGAGCACTCGGGATGGTCGCGCTTGAGGTGGATGGCGTCAAAGACGCACTTCGTCGTGCAGACGCCGCAGCCGATGCACTTGTTCGGGTCGACCCAGCTTGCACCGCAGCCGAGGCAGCGTGCCGTCTCGATGCGGACCTGCTCCTCGGTCAGCGTCGCGTGCGCGTCGCGGAAGGAGTGGTGCGCGTCGACGGACGGGTCGAGCCCCGCCTCCTGACGCGCGGCGTGGTCATAGCAGTTGACGGAGAAATTCTCCTTGTCCAGCATGATAAAGTCGCGGCGGTTGCGCCCGATCTTGAGATCGGCGCCCTTGTGGACGTAGCGGTGCAGCGATTCTGCCGCGCATTTGCCCTCTTCGATGGCGTCGATGACGAACTTCGGTCCGTGGTACACGTCGCCGCCGACGAAAATGTCGGGCTCCGCGGTCTGATAGGTCAGCGGGTCCGCGACCGGATAATTGCCGCGGTGGAACGCAACCTTCGTGCCGTCCAGCAGCGAGCCCCACTCGATCGCCTGACCAATGGCGAAGACCACATGGTCCGCCGGGAGCGTGATCGTCTCGTTTTCGTCATAGACGGGCGAGAATTTCCCGTTCTCCGGGTCGATGGTGCGCAGGCACTTCTTGAAGACGACGGCGGTCACATGACCGGCTTCGTCCTTGAGCAGCTCCTTCGGTCCCCAACCGGCGCAGATGCTGATCTGCTCTTCCTCGGCTTCCGCGATCTCGTCGGCGGAGGCGGGCATCGTCTCGCGCGATTCGAGACAGACCATCGAGACCTTCTCCGCGCCGAAGCGCACGGCGGTGCGCGCACAGTCGATCGCGACGTTGCCGCCGCCCACGACGATCACCTCACCTTGCATCTTCTGCGTCTCATCCTCCAGCGCGTCGTGCAGGAACCGGACGGCGATGCTCGTTCCGAGCGCGTCCTCGCCGGGCACGCCGGGCAGACGGCCGCCCTGACAACCGACGGCGACGTAGAAGGCGAGATAGCCCTCCTCGCGCAGCTGCGCGATGGTCACGTCCTTGCCGACCTCAACGCCGCAGCGGAACTCGACGCCCAGCTCGCGCAGGACCTGAATCTCCGCGTCGATGACGTCCTTTTCCAGTTTGAACGACGGGATGCCGTAGGTCATCATGCCGCCCGGGCGGGCGCTCTTTTCAAATACGGTCGGCTTATAGCCGCGGGTCGCCAGATAATACGCGGCGGAAAGACCGGCAGGTCCCGCGCCGATGATCGCGATCTTCTGATCCCATCCGCTCAGGCGGCTGGACGCGACCACGACGGGCGGGATATAGCGCGTTTCGGCGCTGAGATCCTGCGCGGCGATGAACTTCTTGACCGCGTCGATGGAGACCGCCTCGTCGATCGTCCCGCGGGTGCAGGCTTCCTCGCAGCGGCGGTTGCAGATGCGCCCGCAGACCGCCGGGAAGGGATTGTCCTTCTTGATGAGCGCCAGCGCTTCCTGATATTTTCCCTGTGCCGCCAGCTTCAGATAGCCCTGTACGGCGACGTGTGCCGGGCAGGCGGTCTTGCAGGGCGCGGTGCCCTTGTCATAGCAGTTTTTGCGGTTGCTGTCGCGGTAGTCAGGGTCCCACTTGTCCTCGCCCCATTTGAGCCCGCGCGGCAGCTCGTGCTTCGGATACTCCACGGTCGCTCCGTGCTTGTCGCAGAGCTTCTGACCGAGGCGCACCGCGCCCGCCGGGCAGTATTCCACGCACTTGCCGCAGGCGACGCACTTCGCGCGGTCGACCTCCGCCGTATAGGCGCTGCGGGAGAGGTTGGGGGTGTTGAACAGCTGCGAGGTGCGCAGCGCGTTGCAGATGTTGACGTTGCAGTTGCAGATGCCGAAGATCTTGTTCTC
>CAKTVN010000215.1 GCA_934623545.1 uncultured Oscillospiraceae bacterium | reverse complement strand
GCGGAGCGACAGTTGCGGTCGCGCAATCATAACGGCACTGTGGTGAATACGAAAAAACATCCCGCGCCTGCGGCGCGCTTGCGCCCTGCCGGGCGCGGCAGCCCCTGTGCCTGCGGCACAGATGAGGCGTCGCCCCCTCCGGGGTGACGAAAACCGCGCCCCTTCGGGCGCGGTCCGGCTTCGCCTATTTTTGCCAATGCTTCAAATTTGGCACGACCGCTTCCATATGGGCGCGGACCTGCTCCTTCGACCAATTTTCGTTTGCCATGTGCTCCACGCAGAAGTCGATCAGCTGCTCCGGGCTGCTGTAGCGGAATGTGCCGCCGTCATAGCACCACTTGCAGTATTCCTCGTTGAAGGCGCCGTCGGGCTCCTTACTGGTCGTGGGATCGTCGAGCGGCATCCCACAGCACTGGCAGATGAGCTGCCGCGGCGCGCCCAGCAGCGTGTTGATGGAAACATCAAAAAGCTTTGAAAGCAGCTTCAGCGTTTCCACATTCGGCGTCGTTTCGCCGTTTTCCCAACGGGAGACCGCCTGCCGTGTCACAAAAACCTGTTCCGCAAGCTCGTCCTGCGACAGCCCCTTCTGCGTCCGTAACTGATGTAAAATGTCCTTTGTATCCATATCATCGCCTCCTCAGGGTCACTGTAGCACAGAATCCTTATATTGACAAGCAACCCGGTGTTGCTGCCGGCTTTCGCCGTGTCGTTCGGGACGATATCCTGACCGAACGGCAAAAACAGCCGCAGCAGAAGCTGCGGCTGTTGGGTCTCATATGCCGGATTTTCGGCGCGGTCAGCTCTTGCGCCCGTTCAGCGCCTTCCGGACGATCGGCGCGACCAGGCACGCCAGCGCGCCGCCAATCATCGCGGTGAAAAGCTGCGGCCAGGTGAACATGGCAGTGATCTTTGCAAGGACCTCCGCCTTCGGGATGACGAGCGGCGCGACGAACTTGACAATGAGCAGCCAGAGCGTGAGGAATTTTGCCAGTGCAGCGAGCAGCATACAGCCGTAGGCTGCGGTGGGCGTGTCCCGGTGCAGCGCTTTTTCCACGAGCAGCGCGAACAGAACGGCGTAGACCGCGTTCCCGACCGCCACGCATGGTACGAGCGCCCATACCGGACCGATGCCGAGCAGCTTCGCAAAGACCGGCGAGAGTGCGGCGACTGTGACGCCGGACCAGACGCCGCCGGTCAGTGCAGTCATCGCCAAAATCAGATTGACGCAGGAGCCGGTCACAAGCTGGCTGAAGCTGCGGGTGAGAAATTGAAGGCAGACGAGCAGCGCGAGGCAGATCGCCGTCCGCGCGATCCAGGTCGTTTTTTTCATAGGGGACTCTCCTTTATCTCATTCTGCCGCTATTATAATGCCTGCGGGCGGCTGCTGCAAGCTGTGAAATCCGACAGAAATGTGCGGAAAACAGGAATGATTTTTGCAAACGGGAATTTTTGCGGAAAGGGGCTTGCATAATTCGGAGATTGTGCTAGAATTGCATCACAAAACACGGCTTGTCCATTGCGTGCGCGCAGTGTCCGGCAGCGTGTTATGAAGGCAGGAGGCGTATCTATGGCTGTCAGCACAGACCCCAGACTTCAAAATCAGGTCATCTATTCGATCTATGTCCGCAATCACACCCCGGAGGGGACCTTCCGCGCGGTGATCCCCGATCTGGACCGCATCCGTGCGCTCGGAGCGGATATCATCTGGCTCATGCCGATCCATCCCATCGGCGTGCAGGGAAAGAAGGGCACGCTCGGCTGCCCGTATGCCAACCGAGACTATCGCACGGTCAACCCGGAATACGGCACGATGGAGGATTTTCAGGCGCTGGTGGACGCGATCCACGCGCGCGGCATGAAGTGCATGATCGACGTGGTGTACAATCACACCTCGCCGGACTCGGTGCTCTATACAGAGCACCCGGAGTATTTCTATCACGACAGGAACGGCAAGCCCGGCAACAAGATCGGCGATTGGGCGGACGTCATTGATCTGGATTACACGCAGCCGGGGCTGTGGAAATACCTGACCGACACGCTCGTCATGTGGGCTGGCATGGTGGACGGCTTCCGCTGCGATGTTGCCTCGTTCGTTCCGCTCGAGTTCTGGCAGCAGGCGCGCGCAGCGGTCGCGGCGCACAACCCGGACTGCATCTGGCTTGCCGAGACGGTGCATCAGAGCTACGGCTGCATGGCGCGGCGGCGCGGCGTCTATTCCGCGCTGGACTATGACGAGTTTTCCGCGTTTGATCTGGAGTATGAATACGACGTGCGCGAGGCGTTCGACAAATATCTTCAGGGCAGGATCGTGCTGAGCCACTATCTGGATATGCTGAACTTCCAGGAGGCAATTTATCCTGCGAATTACAACAAGATGCGCTTCCTCGAGAATCATGATCAGCCGCGCATCTGCTCCTACGTAAAGGACGAGCGCGCGCTGCGCAATTACACGGCGTATCTGTATTTCCTGAAGGGCACGACGCTGATCTACGCCGGGCAGGAGTTTGAGAACGACCACACGCCGAGCCTGTTTGAAAGAGAGCCGATCGACCGCGCGACCGGGCGCGATCTGAGCGAGCTGCTGCGCCGGCTTTCCGAGGTCAAGCGCGGCTTTGGCTGCCATGACTGGTTCCGCGCGGAGGCGGAGGACGAGACGGACACCGCGATCTTACAGCGCGGCGGCGACGGCGCACGCTTTGTGGGCGTGTTCTCGCTCAAGGGTCGGCGTGTACAGGTGCAGGTCCCGGCGCCGGACGGCGTTTACGAGAATCTAGTGGACGGCGGAAAGGTCACGGTAAAGGACGGAATGCTCTGCACGCAGGAGCCGGTGATCTTCCGGCTGGAAGAGGAATAAAAAGCTGCCGCCCGCGAGGGCGGCACTTTTTGTCACCCCCGAAGGAGGTGACGCCTTATCCGCACGCGCAGCGTGCGGGGAGCGTTTCAACCCCGCTTTCTTTCTCGCATGAGAAAGAAAGCGCCGTTGACGGTTGAAAGAAAGAATGGCAAAGGGGGGATTTCGATTTCCCCCCTTTGCAATCCCCCTTAAAACGACCAAGAAGAGGGCTGATGCCCCCTTCTTGGATCATTCCCGGAGTTTGGTTTGTGCAAAGCAAATTTCAAATTAACAAAAAAACGCGATGCAGATGCGTATTTGATAGACCGGCGAGGTAGTTGAAATACTCTGCGTCTCTTTCGACTTCCATACGTCAAATATTCAACGGGCGCACACGTAACGATACGCAAGGCGTATCGTGCGCTCAGGAAACCCGATTCTACGGTCGCCCGCCAGGGCGTTTGGACTACGGGAAGTGTAACGGAAATACGCACAACGGAACGAATCGTTTTTCGCGCGTCAGCGCTATTTCGTTCTCCAGCGTCCTTTTCTTCCATATCTTTTCCCGCAAGAGGGAAAAGATATGGTCGC
>CAKTVN010000214.1 GCA_934623545.1 uncultured Oscillospiraceae bacterium | reverse complement strand
ATCAAAATCACGGAATCGGTTACGCCAAAGGCGGAACCTTTCTGATTAAAGAATTTAATCAGAAAATAGTATTAAAACGACCAAGAAGGGGGTTGCGACCCCCTTCTTGGATCATTCCCGGGGTTTGGTTTGTGCAAAAGTTATTTCAACGCAATCAAAAACGCGATGCAGATGCGTATCGGACAGAACGGCGAGGTAGTCGAAATACTCTGCGTCGCGGTCGGGCGGACAGAGTCGTCCGCCCCTACAGAATGTCGGAAGCACCCCGACTTCCATACGTCAAATATTCAACGGGCGCTAACGTAACGACTTATATCGTTCGTCGTGCGATGCGGAAACCCGATTCTACGGTCGCCCGTTAGGGCGTTCCTTGACGGACGGGGGAACGAAAATACGTAAAATGGAACGAATCGTTTTTCGCGCGTAAGCGCTATAGAACGCGTCCTGCGCCTCTTTTTTGCATACTTTTTTCTGGCAAGACAGAAAAAAGTATGCCCGCGGAGCGACAGTTGCGGTCGCGCAATGAAAGCGGCACTGCGGTGCAATCGCAGAAGCGTTCCGCGCCTCCGGCGCAGCTTGCGCCCTCGCGGGCGCAAAAGAGGTGTCACCCTTCGGGGTGACGAAAGCCGCGTCCTTCGGGCGCGAAAGCCTCCCGCATCCTTCGGATGCGGCGCCCGCGCGCCTTTGGCGCGGTATTATGCCAATTTTTCGATTATTCACAGTTTTTTCTTTTTTTACGCTCCGCGGTGTGCTATAATTCAAATTTAGAATGTAGAAGTATACATTGCGCCAAAATCGCGGCGCAGGAAGGTTAGATTATGGGTCTTATCACAAAATTGTTTGGTACGCGCTCGGAGCGCGAGGTAAAAAAGCTGGAGCCGCTTGTCAGCGCCGTCATGGCGCTGGAGGAGCCGTACCGCCAGCTGAGCGACGAGGCGCTGCGCGCCAAGACGCAGGAATTTAAGGAAAGACTTTCAAACGGCGCAACGCTCGACGAGCTTCTGCCAGAGGCGTTTGCGACCGTGCGCGAAGCCTCTGATCGCGTGCTCGGGATGCGTCCCTACCGCGTTCAGGTCATCGGCGGCATCGTGCTGCATCAGGGGCGCATCGCGGAGATGAAGACCGGCGAGGGCAAAACGCTCGTCGCGCTGCTTCCCGCCTACCTCAACGCCCTCACTGGCGAGGGCGTCCACATCGTCACGGTCAACGACTACCTCGCGAAGCGCGACGCGGAGTGGATGGGAAAGGTCCATCGCTTCCTGGGTCTGAGCGTCGGGCTGATCATCCACGACCTCACCGCGCAGGAGCGCCGCGCCGCCTATGCCGCCGACATCACCTACGGCACCAACAACGAGCTCGGCTTTGATTACCTCCGCGACAACATGGCGATCTACAAATCCGAGATGGTCCAGCGCGGACACAACTTCGTCATCGTCGACGAGGTCGACTCCATCCTCATCGACGAGGCACGCACGCCGCTGATCATCTCCGGCAAGGGCGAGGAGTCCTCCAAGCTCTATGAGATGGCGGATTATTTCGTCTCGCGGCTGAAAAAGCAGGTCTTTGCCTCCTCGGACGACAAGGAGCTTCAGGACCAGTACGACTGCGACTACATCGTCGTCGAAAAGGACCGCACCGTCTCCCTCACCCAGCAGGGCATTGCCAAGGCAGAGGAGTTTTTCGGCGTTGAGAACCTCGCAGACGTTGAAAACACGACGCTTTCGCACCACATCAATCAGGCGATGAAGGCGCGCGGACTCATGAAGCGCGACATCGACTACGTCGTCAAGGACGGTCAGGTCATCATCGTCGACGAGTTCACCGGACGTCTGATGTACGGTCGGCGCTACAACGAGGGTCTGCATCAGGCGATCGAGGCAAAAGAAGGCGTCAAGGTCGCAAGCGAGAACAAGACGCTCGCAACGATCACCTTCCAGAACTATTTCCGCCTCTACAACAAGCTCTCCGGTATGACCGGCACGGCGCTCACCGAGGAAGAGGAATTTGGCGGCATTTATAACCTCGATGTCGTCGAAATTCCCACCAACAAGCCCGTCATCCGCGTCGATCACCCCGACGTCGTCTATAAGACCGAAGCCGGGAAATACCGCGCGGTCATCCGCCAGATCAAGGAGTGCCACGCCAAGGGGCAGCCCATTCTGGTCGGCACGATCTCCATTGAAAAGTCCGAGTTGCTCTCTCAGATGCTCAAAAAGGAGGGCATTCCCCACAACGTTCTGAACGCCAAGCACCACGAGAAGGAAGCGGAGATCGTCGCACAGGCGGGTCATCTCGGCGCGGTCACCATCGCGACCAACATGGCAGGCCGCGGCACCGACATCATGCTCGGCGGCAACGCCGAGTTCATGGCGAAGAACGATCTGCGCAAGAGCGGAATGTCCGACGAGCTGATCGCCGAATGTACCTCCTTCGCCGAGACCAACGACGCCGAAATTCTCGCCGCACGCGAGGCTTATAAGGAAGCCTATGCCCGGCACAAGCCGGAGGTCGACGCTGAGGCGGAGCTCGTGCGCAAGGCGGGCGGTCTGTTCATCATCGGCACCGAGCGCCATGAATCGCGCCGGATCGACAACCAGCTCCGCGGGCGCTCCGGTCGTCAGGGAGACCCCGGCGAAACGCGCTTCTATCTGTCCATGCAGGACGATGTCATGCGCCTGTTCGGTTCGGAGCGCGTTCTGAACATGATGGACTCCCTCGGCATCGACGAGGACACGCCCATCGACGCAAAAATTCTCTCCGGCGCGATCGAAAATGCACAGAAGACCGTCGAAAGCCGCAACTATCAGGTCCGTAAGAGCGTGCTTGAATACGACGACGTCATGAACGTCCAGCGTAAGATCATCTACGAGCAGCGCCGTCAGGTCCTTGACGGCGAGGACCTGCAAAAGAACATCCGCTCCATGATGCAGTTCGTCATCGACGGCATCATCCACTCCGCCTTCGGCGAGCAGAAGCACCTTTCCGATATGGCGCAGTTCCAGGAGATGCTCCATCACGTGGAGGGCGTCTATCTGCCCGCCGGCAGCTGGCGCATCACCGAGGAGGAGCTTTCCTCGCTCACGCGCGAGCAGGCGGAGCAGAAGCTCACCGAGCTCATGGAGGCATATTACAACGCAAAGGAAAACCAGTACACCCCCGCCGTCATGCGCGAGATCGAGCGCGTGATCACGCTGCGCGTGGTCGACGAATACTGGATGGACCACATCGACGCGATGGACGATCTGCGTCAGGGCATCCGCCTGCGCGCCTACGCGCAGGACGACCCCGTCACCGCCTACAAGCGTGAAGGCTTTGAGATGTTTGAGAAGCTGACCGCTGCCATCAAGGAGGAGATCGTCCGCCGCCTGTTCACCTTCCGGCTCAAGACCGACGAGCAGGTCAAGCGCCAGCGCGTGGCAAAGGTCACCGGCGAGGGCGGT
>CAKTVN010000213.1 GCA_934623545.1 uncultured Oscillospiraceae bacterium | reverse complement strand
TTCATAGAGAAACGTCGGATGCACCTGAATATAGCCCGCGTAGCCGCCCTCCTGCGCCATCTGCAGGAGCTTCGCGCCCGCTTCGGTCAGGCGGGTCTGCTGCGGCAGATGGGATTCCAGCAGGCGCATCGCGAATGGACCGTCCGTATAGCCGCCGAACGCCTCGCGGTTCATGAAATTGCCCCAGCGCCCGCAGAACTGCCCGATGATCACGCCCGTGCCCGCAACATCCAGCATCACGGAGGTCCTGATCTTCTTGATCCGGCTCACGACGAGCAGCGTGACCGCGCCGCCGATGATGCCGCCGTAGATGGCAAGTCCGCCCTTCCAGATGTAGAAGACGGAGATCGGGTCGTCGGCGTACTGCTCCCAGTAGAAGATGCAGTAATACGCGCGCGCGCAGATGACGCCGATGGGGACCGCCCACAGCACCATGTCCAGCACGTCGTCCTGCGTCAGACCGAAGTCCTTCGCGCGGTACATCATATACAGCACCGCCAGCAGAAAGCCCATCGCAATGATGATGCCGTACCAGTAGATCTCTTTTCCGAACACCGTAAAGGCGACCGGGTTCGGGTCGACCGTGATCCCGAGCTTCGGAAAAATGATCGGGTCGGGCTGACGCCCGGCAATGGTCTCAGTCAGAAACATCTTCCGTTCCTCCTTCTGTCTCCATGGGCTCAATGACTGACATCGCCGCCCGCTCTTTTATGACGTTTTCCCGCAGGAATTGTTCCACATCCTCCGGTGATACCGTCCGGAACATCTCCGGATAGTCCAGATATTCCAGCTGCTCAAAGCAGCAGGCGCACATACTGTAGCACACGCCCTCAAAGCTGTCGAGATCTCGCATCCGTCTGCCAAGCATGGATTTTTTCAGCCGCTCGAACTGTGCACGATCCACGCCCTCGCGCACGATGCGCTGCGCCTGCGCCAGCATCCGCTCTAGGACGCGCTCCGGCGTCTCGCTGTCGCCCGCCGCCTCAAACAGTGCAAGCCCCTTCAGATGCTCAAAGCCTGCGGAAAAGTCCGGGTCGATCACGCCCTCTTCATACAGGCGCTGATACAGCTGTGACGATTCTCCGATCAGAAGCTCTGCCGCCAGATCGCCGATCAGCCCCATCCGTTCCTCCTCGCCAGGCTTCGCCGGCTTGCACTTGAAGCCGATGACGAACGACGGCATGGAGACCTCCATGTGCCTGCGCACCTCGCGCACCGGAATAGTGTCCGGCTCAGCCGCGCCGTAATCGCGGACCGCGCGGCTGCCGCTTCCCTCCGGTGTGTGCGCCTTCGCAAGCTCGATCACGCGCGCCGCGTCCACATCGCCGATCACGCACAGAACCATATTGCCCGGGTCATAAAACGCCCGGTGACAGGCATACAGGATTTCCGGCGTGATCTCGCCGATGCTCTCGACCGAGCCGCAGATCGGGATGCGCGCGGGGTGGTTCTGATACATCGCCGCGAACAGGTTCTCAAAGCACGCCGAATCCGCGCTGTCCTCATACATCCGGATCTCCTGCGCGATGATGCCGCGCTCCTTTTCGACGGTCTCCTGCGTAAAATACGGCGTTGTGACCATCCGCAGCAGCGTCGTCAGGTTTTCCTCAAAGCAGTCGGTACACTCGACATAGTACGCCGTCATGGTATAATTCGTAAAGGCGTTGTTGCTCCCGCCGTATTTCGCAAAAAGCTCCATCGCGCCGCCGTCCGGCAGGTCGAACATCTTATGCTCGAGATAGTGCGCCACGCCCGCAGGCACAGTATAGTCCTTCCCCTCGAAGGAAAAGCGCATATCGATCGAGCCGAAGTCCGTCGCCAGAAACGCAAAGCGCTTCGCAAAGCCCGGACGCGGGATCACCCGCACGAGCAGCCCGTTCGGAAGGCGCTCTTCAAAATAATGCTCACGCAGAGCCGGAAAGTCTTTACGGATCATGCTTCCGCTCCTTTCAGGAAATAAACGCTGTCCAGTGTGACGCGCCGCGCCGCCGCAACAACATCCTCGACCGTCACCGCAGCGACCCGCTCCGCCAGCGTCTCGACCGTCCCGCCGATCCCAGCCGCAGCATTTCCAACATAGAAATCATCCAGCCTTCCGGGGCTGTCGGCGGCAGCCTTCAGCTCGGAAAGGATCAGCCGCTTCGCGGAATCGAACTCATATGCCGAGATATTTCCCTCCCGGCACTGCTCGAGCTGACGGAGGATCTCCTTCTTCGCCGTCTCGAAGTTCGCTGACTCCACGCCGGAGGAAACGAACATCACGCCCTTGAATTTCTCGATCGATGCGCCCGCGTAGTAGCAGAGCGACAGCTCCTCGCGCACCTTCACGAACAGCTTGCTGGTCGTCCCCGCGCCGAACACCGCGTTCATCATCAGAAGCGCCGGATATTCCGCGTCCGCCGCAGTGCAGCCGGTGCGCAGCCCGATGGCGAGCTTTCCCTGCGCGACGTCCATCTCCTCGATCCGCTCGCGCACCGCGCCCGCAGTGCGGACGACCTCGGTCGAGACCTGCGCCAGCTCGCCGCGCGGAAGCTCGCGCAGCGCCGCGCGGAACGCCTCCGCCGCCTCGTGCGCCGGCTGTGCGCCCATATAGAAAATTTCCACGCGCGAATGCGCCAGAAGCTCCTGATACTGCGCGTACAGCCCCGCCGCGTCCACGCGCTCCACGTCCTCCAGCTCTCCGATGCGCGCGATGCCGTAGGTCTCGTCAGCGCACATCAGGCGCAGAAGCTGCGTCAGCGCATAGCTGCGCTTGTTGTTGATGCGCGACTCGATCGCGTTGGCGAGGTTGCGCTTTTCGCCCCGGACGACATCCTCGCGGAAGCAGCCGTTTTCCAGCACCGGGTCCAGCAGAATTTCCGCTGTGAAGTCCAGCACCTGCCGGAACACCGGCTCGTCCGTGAGCTTGTCCTCCACATAGTCGGCATATAGCCCGACGAGCTGCATCTCGCCCTTCTTGCGCACGAGCGACCCGACACTCGCACCGTACAGCTCGTCCAGCCGCGCCGAAATGGAGCGAATGTCCGGATATCGCACGCTGCCGCGCAGCAGCACGCTCGGGATCAGCGCGTTCTGCGCCACCTCGCTTTTTTTCAGCGGGCGGATGAAATTGATGCTGAAGCAGCCGGTCTTGAACTTATCCGTCTGCACCGGCGTGAGAAACACGCCCGGCAGAATTTCCATACGATCGTTCATATCATGATCCTTTGTCTTTTTGTTTAATGATAAAGTATATTATACTCCATCTGCACGGAAAAGTAAAATATCTCTTGTCATTCTTCCGCAATTCATGTAAACTAATTGAAGTTCTATCCTCTAAGTCAAATTTAATCTCATCTAAACTAAGCAAAGCTTTATTATATCATTTCAAGTAACCGATGATTTGATCGGCAAGAGTGGTCGGCAAAAGATCCGTCGAGCACCGCGGGCGATCGATTCAGCGG
>CAKTVN010000212.1 GCA_934623545.1 uncultured Oscillospiraceae bacterium | reverse complement strand
TCCTTGAGGCTGACCTTCTTGGCGACGCGCTCAATGAACGGGGTCTTGAAGTGGATGCCGACCTGCCAGACCTTGCTGAACGCGCCGAGACGCTCGACGACGTAGGCGCGGGACTGCTGGACGACGTTGATGTTCCGGACGATGATGACGAGCACCAGCGCCACGACGATGAGTACGGGGATCCATTCCATAATTTTTCTCCTTTTCTTTGTGAAACGGTTCGGGTGGGTGACGTTTGCGTATGCTTACTTGACCTTTGCCGGAGCGGCTGGTCTGACGTAGACCTTCGCGCCCTCGATGCGTTCGATCGTGACGAGCGCGCCCACGGGAATGACGGTGTGATCGGTGCTCTTCGCCGTCCAGAGGACGCCGTTGACCCGGATCGCGCCGGTCTCCGCAAGGTTGTCGATCTGCTCGGTGACGAGCACCTCCTGCCCAATCAGGCGGTCGGCGTTGGTGCGCGTATGGCGCTGATTGATGTGCTTTTTCGCGATTGGCCACATCAGCGCGAGCAGCGCGCCCGAGGAGACCAGAAACAGCGCGATCTGAAAGATCACACCCGCGCCGAGCGCCGCGGCGATCATCGCCAGAAGCGCACCGCCTGCAAACCAGACCGAGACCAGAGCGACAGTCCCCGCCTCGACGAGAAGGAAAAACACCATCGCGCCGAGCCACCAGTATACTGCTGTCTGCATTCCAAAACTCCTTTCTCTTTTTAACTTTACTTTCTGTTTCTCTTTGTGATTTATTATACAACAGCCGCGGGATGTTGTCATCCGTATCGGACTGTAAAATTTCTTAAGAAATCTTTAGGGTGTATCTGAAAACTCATGATGTGACCGGCAGCGAGGGATTTTCGTGGTGAGCAAGACATTTTTTCGCAGGAATACTGACGTATTTCAAGGAAAAATGACGCTGCACAGCGCGAAAAGGTCCGCTGTCCGGGTGCGTTGGGAGTTGGAAGAATACACCCTAAGGTACCAAACATTGTTTTTCGTGAAAAACCGCGCAGTTCTTGTCAGCTGACGCTTGCTATTTTGCCGAAAAAACACTATACTAATTTTTACATTGAATTTTTTATGGAGCATTGCATATGGATCAGATGACATTCTGCGTACCGTGCCTGTTCGGACTGGAGGGGCTGGTCGGCGACGAGCTGAAGCGGCTCGACCTGCAAAACGTCCGTGTGGAGGACCGGCGCGTATTTTTTGACGGAGATTTCGCGGCAATGGCGAAAGCCGATCTCTGCTGCCGGATGGGCGAGCGCGTGATGATCTTGCTCGGGCAGGGCAAGGTCACAAGCTTTGAGGACCTGTTCCAGCTGGTGAAGCGGACGCCGCTGGAGGACTTCATCCCGAAGGACGGCGCGTTCCCGGTCAAGGGCTACAGCCTGAACAGCCAGCTGCACTCGGTCCCAGACTGTCAGGCGATCGTCAAGAAGGCGGCAGTCACGCGGCTGGGCGAGCACTATGGGCTGGGGTGGCTCCCGGAGACGGGGGCAGCGTATCAGCTGCGGTTCTCGATCATGAAGGACTGGTGCGAGCTGTTCCTCGACACGTCGGGCGTGAGCCTGCACAAGCGCGGCTACCGCGAAAACGCGAATCTCGCGCCGCTGCACGAGACGATGGCGGCGGCGATGGTCAATCTCGCGCGCTACCGGGGGCGGGACTTCTTCTGGGACCCGTTCTGCGGCTCGGGCACCATCTGCATCGAGGCGGCGATGATCGCGCTGGGCCGCGCGCCGGGGCTCGGACGGAGCTTCGCGGCGGAGAAATGGAGCTGCGTGCCGAAGGCGGTCTGGCAGGAAGCGCGGAGCGAGGCGATGGACCGCGAATATCGCGGAGAATACCGCATTCTCGGGACAGACATCGACCCGGCGTCGCTGGAGATCGCGAGTGAGAACGCCCGGAAGGCGGGCGTGGCGAAATGGGTAGAGTTCCGCGAGGCGGACGCGACCAAGATGAGCCTGCCGTCAGATAAGGGCGTGATCGTCTGCAACCCGCCCTACGGCGAGCGGATGCTCGAACAGCGCAGCGCGCAGCGGCTGTATCAGGCGTTTGGGCGGCATCTCAAGTTCGCGGACGGATGGAAAAAGTATATCATTTCCTCCGAGCCGGAATTTGAACACTATTTCGGAAAGCAGGCGGCAAAGAAGCGCAAGCTCTACAACGGACGGTTGCAGTGTAACGTGTATATGTACTTTTGATTCAGAGCTTTCTTATATGTTATCAGACGAAAACCGGAGGAGAATGTTCCAGCCATGAAGCATATATTCATCATCAACCCTGCCGCGGGAAAATTTGATCATACGGCGCGTTTCCGCGCGCAGATCGAAGAGGTCTGCGCCAAGCACGGGCTTTCGTATGAGATCTGCGTTTCAAAGGAGCCCGGCGACTGCCGCGCGCTCGCCGCGAAGGCGGCGCAGAGCGGAGACGAGGTCCGGCTCTACGCCTGCGGCGGCGACGGGACGCTCAACGAGGTGGTAAACGGCGCGTTCGGATATCCGAATGCGGCGGTGACGCACTTCCCAGGCGGCTCTGGCAACGACGCGATCAAAATTTTCTCGGACACGGCGCCGTTTTTTGAGCTGGAGCGGCTGCTGGACGCGGAGGAGGCGACGTTCGATCTCATCCGCTGCAACGGTACATACGCCATCAACATCCTCTCGATCGGCTTTGACGCAAAGGTCGGGACGGATATTGCGCGCTTTAAGCGGCTGCCGCTCGTGACGGGCAAGGGGGCGTATGTGCTCTCCATTCTGGCGAACATCGTGCACGGACTGAGCGCGCACTATGTGGTGACGCTGGACGGAAAGGAGACGATCGACGCAGAGCAGACCATGATCTGCATCTGCAACGGCAGATGGTACGGCGGCGGCTTCAATCCGGTGCCGGAGGCGGAGCCGGACGACGGGCTGCTCGACGTGCTGCTGGTCAAGAAGGTCACGCTGTTACAGGTCCCCGGCGTCATCGGCGGATATCAGAAGGGGCGCTACGCCGACTATCCGGAGCTCATCCGGCACGAAAAATGCACCAGCCTGCGCATCCGCAGCGACAAGCCCTCGGTCGTCAACGTTGACGGCGAGGCGATCTACACCGACGACGCCGAGATCGAGCTGGTGCCGAAGGCGATGCGCTTCTTCTTCCCGAAGGGGCTGCATTTTCGTAACCGCTGAGAACCGCAGCCGATCGAATCTTCTCATCGGTCACTATGGGTGCGAGAATTAACAGTTCGGACATATTTTTGACCAAAAAGGCTCTTGACATTTCAACGGAAATGGTTATTATTATATACGTTAGCACTCAAGAGTAAAGAGTGCTAACACATCCCGTAAACTGGCGGGAGAACCGCTCTTCATATTTCCAAGGAGGTAATTATCATGAAACTGACTCCGCTTGCTGACAATGTGCTGCTGAAAAGCCACGAGGCGGAAGAAAAAACTGCGTCGGGCAT
>CAKTVN010000211.1 GCA_934623545.1 uncultured Oscillospiraceae bacterium | reverse complement strand
GGCTGTGGACGGCGAAAGATTTTTCGTCAAGACAAGGTTTGAAAAATGGCGGAATACTTTGTGTATTTCCCATTTTTCGAACCGCAGGATTGGCGGAAAAGATTCGTCGTCCGCGGTCGGGGATTTATTCAGAGGTTCCTTATATATTATCACGCGCTTTTCTCCGCTGCAAGGTTGCAAAAATTGCCGCGATGCGGTATGATGAGCTATAAAGATAACCCTCAGGAGGACCGCCATGGCTCTGTACACCCAGAAGGCGATCACGCGAACGTTCCAGCAGATGCTGGAGGAAATGCCGTTCGACAAGATCACGGTATCCGCGCTCGTCCGGCGCTGTGAGATCAGCTCCAACACGTTCTATTACCACTACCGGGACATCTACGATCTGCTCGATACGTGGTTTCACGCGCAGTTTGACCCCTTCATGCAGTGCGACAGCCCGGATTTCAGCTGGCGCGCTTCGGTCAAGGCGCTGTTGCGTGAATGCAAGGCGAAGCCGAAGATCATCTATCACGTCTTCGACTCGCTCTCCCGCGACCAGCTCGAGCAGTACGTCTTCTCGCTGAGCGACGATGTGTTTCTCAAGACCGTACAGCGCTACGCAGACGTCGGCAGCATCCCCGAGGACGATCTCAAGAGCATCACCAGCTTCTGCCGCTTCGCCTTCATCGGCTTCTTCCTTCAGTTCCTCTGGAACCGGATGGAGGATGACATCGACGAGAGCGTCGACCGTCTGGCGGTCATCTTCCGCTATTTCCTGAAAAGCTCGGCGGACTGCTTCGCGCAGGAAACATCCGGAGCGCCGCGCGAGCATACATAAACGCGATACGCCTCCCCATGAGTTGGGGAGGCGCATCAGTTTATCAAAAAGCCTCGCAGAGTTCCGCCGCGCACGGCGGAATAAAATATCAATACGTTTTGCGCGGCGGCGTGTACGTCGCGCAAAACACTCTACACGATGCGAGTGTGGAATTTGTGCGCCAAAGGCGCACAAATTATGCGCGTGGCATCGTGCAGCCCTTTCAAACGCGATGGCAGCGTAGCGAATCGCGTTTGAGCGCTTGCGCTTAGAGCGCAAGTTCCTCTGCGGTCCTCCGCTCCGCGCCGCCGATCAGCGCGCGGCACTTTTCCACGAACACCGCGACCTGCTGCGCGCTTCTGCCGGTATAGCGCTCCGGCTGAAGCTCGGCGCGAATTTCCTCCGCCGTCATGCCGAATGCCGGGACCGCCGCAAGCGCCACGACCAGATCCCACGGCTCGCCGTTTTTCATCCGCGTGGTTGCATCCATCGACGCCTCGCGGATGATCTCATGTATTTGCTGGCGGTCGCCGCCGCGCTTGACCGCCGCCATCATCAGATTTTCCGTTGCGATGAACGGCAGATAGTCCAGAACGAGCTTCTCTACGATCTTCTCATTGACGTGCAGACCCTTCGTGACGTTCTGCATGATGCGCAGGATGCCGTCCGCCGCCAGAAACGCCTCCGGCAGCGAGATGCGGCGGTTCGCGGAGTCGTCCAGCGTCCGCTCGAGCCACTGCGTCGAGGCGGTCATCGGCGCGTTCGCCGCGTCCGCCATCACATAGCGCGCCAGCGAGCAGATGCGCTCACAGCGCATGGGATTGCGCTTGTACGGCATGGCGGACGAGCCGACCTGCGCCGTCTCAAACGGCTCCTCCAGCTGGCGGTCGTGCTGCAAAAGCCGCACGTCGTTTGCAAACCGATAGCAGCTCTGCGCCATCGACGACAGCGCGTTCAGGATGCGGCTGTCGAGCTTGCGCGGATAGGTCTGCCCGCAGACGTCATAGAGCCGGTCAAAGCCGAAGTCTGCGGCGATCTGGCGGTTCATCTCGTCGATCTTCGCGCCGTCGCCCTCAAACAGCTCCAGGAAGCTCGCCTCCGTGCCGGTCGTGCCGCGGCAGCCGAGGAAGCGGATGGTGGAAAGCACGTCGTCCAGCTCCTCCAGATCGAGCATCAGATCCTGAAGCCAGAGCGCGGCGCGCTTGCCGACCGTGACGAGCTGCGCCGGCTGATAGTGCGTATAGCCGAGGCACGGCATGGCGGCATAGCGCTCGGCAAAATCGCAGAGGTTCGCCATGACCGCCGTCAGCTCGCCGCGCAGATGCCGCAGCGCGTCGCGATAGACGATGAGGTCGGCGTTGTCCGTGACGTAGCAGCTGGTCGCGCCGAGATGGATGATGCCCTTCGCACCGGGCGCCATGACGCCGTAGCCGTAGATGTGCGCCATGACATCGTGCCGAATTTCTTTTTCCTTCGCGGCGACCACGTCGTAGTTGATCGGGCTGACGTTGGCTTCCAGCTCGTCGACCTGCTCCTGCGTGATGGGAAGCCCCAGCGCGCGCTCGGCGCGCGCAAGGCTGACCCAGAGCCTGCGCCACGTCTCAAAGCGCATATCCGGCGAAAACAGATGCAGCATATACTGCGAGGCATAGCGCGAGGCAAGCGGGCTTTCATAGGTGGGCTTCATGAGACGACCTCTTATCTGTAGATGATCTCGTCGCGCTTCGCGCCGACGGAAACGTAGGAAATGTGCACGCCGATGGCTTTTTCGATGTATTCGACGTAATCGCGCGCCGCCTGCGGCAGGTCTTCATACTTGCGGACGCCGGAAATGTCGCAGCCCCAGCCCGGAACCGTCGTCAGGACGGGCTTTGCCCGGTCGATCACGGCGGTGAAGGGGAAGCTGTCGGTCTTCTTGCCGTCCAGCTCATACTGCACGCAGACCGGGATCTCCTTCATGTACGACAGCACGTCGAGCTTTGTCAGCGCGACCTCCGTCGCGCCCTGAATGCGGCAGCCGTAGCGCGTCGCGACCAGATCGATCGGACCGACGCGGCGCGGACGACCGGTGGATGCGCCGTACTCCCCGCCCGCAACGCGGAGCTGCTCCGCCTCTTCGCCGAACCACTCCGCCGTGAACGGTCCCTCGCCCACGCAGGTGGAATACGCCTTGACGATGCCGACCGTCCGGTCGACATGACTGCCGGGAATGCCCGCGCCGACGCAGGCATAGCCCGCGTTCGAGGACGAGGAGGAGGTATACGGGAAGATGCCGAAGTCGATGTCGCGCAGCGCGCCGAGCTGCGCCTCAAACATGATGTTCTTGCCCGCCTGCTGCGCGTCGTAGAGGTAGCTGGTCGTGTCGCAGATGAACGGCGCGAGCTTGGAGCCGAACTGCGCGCACCATGCCAGCATATCCGAAAGCTGATACGGCTCCGCGCCGTAGACGTTCTGGATGGTCAGGTTCTTCCACTCGAGGATGGACGCAAGGCGCTTTTCCAGATACTCCGGATAGAGCAGCTCGCCCATCATGATGGTCTTTTTCTGGTACTTGTCGGAGTAGACCGGCGCGATGCCGCGCAGAGTCGAGCCGTACTTCTTGTCCTTCAGGCGCTTCTCCTCCAGCCCGTCGAGCGCGCGGTGGAAGGGGAAGACGATGGT
>CAKTVN010000210.1 GCA_934623545.1 uncultured Oscillospiraceae bacterium | reverse complement strand
CGGGCGGACAGCACCCGCAAGGGGTGTGCCGCATCCGTAGCGCTCCGGCGCCCCTGACGGCTGCGCGAGGTCGTCCGCCCCTACGCGCCCTACTGAAAGCCAGCAGCAGGTCGATGTGGGCATCGACCCCTACGAAGCTCTTGATATCGGAAACGCCCCGAATTTCATACGTCAAATATTCAACGGGCGCAAACGGAACGACTTGTACGGTGTTTCGTGCGCTCAGGAAACCCGATTCTACGGTCGCCCGAAGGGCGTTCGGACTACGGAAAGAGGAACGACAATACGTAAAATGGAACGACACGTTTTTTGCGCGTCAGCGCTATTTCGCGTCCCCTAGCACTCTTTTCTCCCCTATCTTTTCTCTTGCGAGAGAAAAGATAGGGCCGCCGGAGGCACAGTTGCGGTGTCACCGCAACAACAGCACTTCGGTGCAATCGCAGAGACCTCCCGTGCCTCCGGCACGGCATTGTGCCCTCCGGGCATACCCCCCTTGCCCCCAAGGGGGCAAAAAATCGTCACCCCTTTCGGGGTGACGAAGCTTCGCTCATTTCCTTCCGGTGGAGCCGAACCCGCCCCGGTCCACATCTGAAAGCCGGTCGCACTCCTCAAACTCCAGCGGCGGCTGGACCTCGAAGATGCGGAACTGGCAGATGCGGTCGCCCTTTTCCAGCACCGTGTCGCGCGTCGCGTAGACCGGCAGCTTCCACTCGTCGTTCGTGCCGCAGAAGCTGTTGTCGATGACGCCGACGGAGTTCGCCTGTAAAATGCCCCAGCGGCGGAAGGTCGAGCTTCTCGGCGCAGTGCGCGCCTCATAGCCCTCGGGAAGCTGCATGGCGACGCCCAGCGGCACGAGCGCAAAATCACCCGCGTGCAGCTCCATCGTCTCGGCGCAGTACAGATCGATCCAGTCGCCCTTCTCCGTCTTCTGAAGGCGGGGCAGATCGTCGGAAAAATAGCGAATTTTGATTTTCGGCATAGTCTCTCTCCTCATTGCTGTTCGTCCCACAAAACGACGCTTCCGGTCCTCAGCGTCTGCGGCATATCGATCAGCCGCTGATTTTCAGAGCCGCGAAAGCGCAGGCTCAAATTCTTTTTCTCCGCGATGAACGGTCCGTCCACGAGCACGTCCAGATACGACAGCAGCTCCTGCGTGACGCCCTCGACATACGGCAGGTTCTGTCCATAGACATAGCCCGTAAAGGACCAGATCGACTTTTCGGGGCATTGCGCGCGGATTTTTCGCGACAGCTCCAGCAGCCCCGGCTGGTTGCGCGGGTCAAACGGCTCGCCGCCGAGATAGGTGATGCCGCGGATATAGACCGGCTTCAGGAGGTCCAAGATTTTCTCCATGACCGCCGCGTCAAACGGCGCGCCGTAGTCAAAATCCCACGCCTCGGGGTTGAAGCAGTCCTTGCAGTGATGTGTGCAGCCCGAGACAAACAGGCTGACGCGGACGCCGGGACCGTTGGCAATATCCCAGCCTTTTATGGTTGCATAATTCATAATTCCTCCGAAACCGGTGCGGATACTTGACAAACGCACAGAATCTGTTAGAATGTTCTCCCGGATCAAAGCACAAAAGGGGGCTGCGGCATGGAAGCGCACGACCGGATTTTGCATGAGCTTCTGGATATGGGCGAGGCGCTGCTTGCCAGCGGTGCAGAGATCAACCGCGTCGAGGACACGATGACGCGCCTCGGACGCGCCTATGGCGCGGAAAAGGTCGACATTTTCGTCATTACCTCCGACATCGTGCTGACCATTCTCTTTCAGGACGGCGCTGAACTGACGCAGACGCGCCGCATCAGCCGCGCCGCCAGCGTGGATTTCACGAAGCTCGAAAAGCTCAACGCGCTCAGCCGTCAGGTCTGTGCGCAGCCGCTTCCGGTCGATCAGCTGCACGAAGCCGTCTCCGCAATCGACCGCGCGCAGCCCCCGGCGCTCGTTTCCTATCTTGGAAACGCCCTGACTGCGGCGGGCTTTGCCGTCTTTCTCGGCGGGACCTGGGCGGACGGGCTGCTTGCCGCCGCCATCGGCGCGCTGGTCTGCGTTTTGCAGCGGAAGGTCTCTCCGATCTTCCGCAACGCGGCGTTTTTCCAGCTGCTGACCGGTCTGCTCGCCGGGAGCATCATCTGTCTCGTCTGCCGCTTTACGGACGTGTTTTCGATGGACAAGCTGTCCATCGGCGTCATCATGGTCCTCATTCCCGGCGCAGCGCTGACCAATGCGGTGCGCGATATGCTGGTCGGGCACACGATCTCGGGGCTGCTGCGGCTGGCGGAGTCTCTGCTGCTTGCACTGATGCTTGCCATCGGCTTCGGCAGCGCCATTTATCTTCTGGGGGCGTAAACCATGCTCTATGCTCTTCTTACTGCGCTGTTCGCGACGGCGGGCTACTGCCTGATGGTCAACGTTCCGCGGCGGCTGTGGGTCCCGGCGGCACTCGGCGGGATGCTGAGCTGGGGGATTTATCTTCTGCTCAAGGACCAAATCGACAGCGTTTTCTATCTGCTCGTCCTCGTCAGCGCGGCGTGCGCCGCGTACTCTGAGCTTTTTGCAAAGCTCGCGAAGGCGCCCGCGACCATTTTTCTGATCCCGGGGCTGATTCCCCTCGTTCCGGGCGGGTATGTATATTATATGATGTTCTCACTGGTGCAGAATGACGCCGCCGGAATGCAGTATTACGGCAAGCTCACCGCCGAATGGGCGCTCGGGCTCGCGGCGGGCATCAGCCTCATCGCCGTCCTGCATCAAATTTTGCACCGTCCAAAGGCAAATTCATAGCTTCAAGCGGCGCCGCACCTTGCGCGGCGCTTTTCACGTTTTTCTGCGTATCACTATAACATATTCTGCGGATGCAGTAAAGCCCTGCGGGAAGCATTGCATTGGTGCTTCTCTCCGGATGCACCGGAGGTGTCGTCTTTACAGCGACACTGTAACGGTGTCTCCGACGGCTCGTCCTCGCAAGCTTCATATCCCTCGCCCCGCCGCAAGCGGCAGGTCTCGTCCATTACGCTGCTCGTCCTCTCCAAACAGCAAACGCTTCGCTGGTTTGCTGTTTGGTTCCGTTTCTGTCTTGCCAGAAAAAAGTATGCAAAAAAGAGGCGCTGGACACGAAATAGCGCTTACGCGCGGAAAAACAAATCGTTCCGTTTTACGTATTTTCGTTCCCCTGTCCGTAGTCCGAACGCCCTTGCGGGCGACCGTAGGATCGGGTTTCCTGAGCGCACGGTGCGCCGTGCGTATCGTTACGTAAGCGCCCGTTGAATATTTGACGTATGGAAGCCGAAAGAGACGCAGAGTATTTCGACTACCTCGCCGGTCTGCCGTATACGCATCTGCATCGCGTTTTTTGATGGTTTGAAATTTGCTTTGCACAAACCAAACTCCGGGAATGATCCAAGAAGGGGCAACAGCCCCTTCTTGGTCGTTTTAAGGGGGATTGCAAAGGGGGGAAATCGAAATCCCCCCTGTGCAATTCTTTCTTTCAACCGTCA
>CAKTVN010000209.1 GCA_934623545.1 uncultured Oscillospiraceae bacterium | reverse complement strand
CGGCGTGGTGATGTACGAGATGCTGACGGGACGTCCGCCGTTTGACGGAGATACGCCGGTCTCCGTCGCCATCCAGCACATCAACGCCAGGGCGGCGCTGCCGCGCTCGATCAATCCCTCCATTCCGCTCGGGCTGGAGCAGATCACGATGCACGCCATGACGGCGGACCGCGACAAGCGCTACGCAAGCGCGACTGAGATGCTCGAGGATCTGGAGCGCTTCCGGCGCGACCCGAGCTGCACGTTTGACTTTACCGTACCGCGTGATACGATGGACATTTCGCGCCTTCTGAACCGTCAGGAGCCGCCGCAGCCGTCTCCTGCGCAGCGCCCGGCGCCGAAGCCGCACCGGCAGGAAGCCGCGTCTGCAAAGGAGCCGGAGCCCTCTGGCGTGGATGCGAACGCGGGTGTGCAGAAGGGAAGCCGGATCGCGGTCATCGCGGGCATCTGCTGCATCGTTCTGGCGCTGTTCGGCATCGGCTACTTCCTGTACAGCTATTTCTTCTCCGATCTCTTTACGAGAACGGAGGAGGACACTGTCCCGGCGCTCATCGGGTTCAACTATGAGACACTGGACAAGAGCCAGTATCCGAATTTCACGATCGAGGTCGGGCAGTGGCGCGCGAGCGAGTATGAGACCGGCTATATCCTCGACCAGTCGCCGGACGCGGGGCGCAACGCCAAGGTCGGCTCGCGCATCGAGCTGACGGTCTCCTCCGGCGCGGAGAGCAACGTTATGCCGGACCTTGTGAACATGACGCTGACCAACGCGCAGACGTCTCTGAACACCATGTCGATCAGCCTGACGGTGAATCCGGTCTATGAGACGAGCGACATTGTGGAAGAGGGATGCGTTATCCGTACAGATCCCGAAAAGAACACAGCGCTGACGGACGGTCAGACCGTCGTCCTCTACGTCAGCCAGGGCAGCGCCGCCGAGACCGTTGAGGTCCCGCCGCTCGTCGGGCTCCCGGTCGAGCAGGCGCAGAAGCAGATCGAGCAGAGCGGACTGAGCGTCGGAAGCGCCAGCGCCGTGGACAGCGAGCTTCCGGAGGGAACTGTGACCTTCCAGAGCATCGACGCGGGCGAGCAGGTCCGCAAGGGGGCTGTCATCAACCTTCAGATCTCGCGCGGACCGACGGATGCGGCAAATCCGATCATCCTCAGCCAGCCGGGCAACGTGACGGTCAGCCGCAATGGCGAACTGACGCTTGAGATCAGCGCGGAGTCGAGCGACAAGGGCGTGCTCAGCTACGCGTGGTATCTCACGCCGAGCGGAAGCACGGACGACGGCGTGTTCATCTCAAGCTCCGAAAGCTGCGAGGTCGATACGACGGTCGCCGGGACCTATTATTATTTCTGCAAGGTCGTCAACACGCTCGACGACAGCAACTCGTTCGTCTATTCCAATATCATCCGCGTCACTGTGGAGGATCATTCCAAGGAGGTCGTCGTCCATGTGCGGATGCCGTCTTCGTCTGGCGTGTTTGAGGTCTCGGTCATGGTCGGCGACGAGATGCAGATCGCACCGTTCGAGGTCGATATGGACAAGCAGACCGGGCGTGACATCGAGATCCCGGTCAATGGCAGCGCCTTGCAGCTCGTGACGATCTTTGTGGACGGGAAGGAATACGATTCCCAGCTCATAGATTTTGATGTGGAAGGGTATTGATGGAGCAGAATCGAATCGTAAAAGCGCTCAGCGGCTTTTATTATGTGCAGACGCCGGATGGCATTGTAGAGTGCCGCGCGCGCGGACGCTTCCGCAAGGAGGGCGTCACGCCGCTGGTCGGCGATCTGGTGCAGATCAGCCGCGAGGCAAACGGCAAGGGGACGGTGGACGCAATTTTGCCGCGCAGGAACTTCTTTGTGCGCCCGGCGCTTGCGAATGTGGACGTGCTGGTCGTGCTGGCGTCGTGTGCCATCCCGGAGACGGAGCCGTTCCTGCTGGACCGGATCTTCGCCATCGCGGAGCGGCAAAATGTGCCGGTTTTGCTCTGCGTCAACAAGGATGACCTCTGCTCCGGCGAGCCGCTGCGGCACATCTATGCGCACGCGGGCTTCGACGTGCTGTGTACCAGCGCAGAGACCGGCGAAGGCATTGACGCGCTTCGCAGCCGCATCTGCGGCAAGCTCGCGGCATTTACGGGGAACTCCGGCGTCGGAAAAAGCAGCGTGCTCAACGCTCTGGAGCCGGAGCTGAGGCTCGCGGTCGGCGAGGTGTCTGAAAAGCTGGGGCGCGGGCGGCATACGACGCGGCACATCGAGCTCTATCGCTTCTCTGACGGCACGCTCGTCGCGGACACGCCGGGCTTTTCCTCCTTTGACACAGAGCAAATGGATCTCATCCCGAAGGAGGAGCTGCAATACGCCTTTGCGGATTTCGCTCCCTATCTCGGAAAATGCCAGTTCCGCGACTGCGCGCACCGGAAGGAACCGGGCTGCGCGGTACGGAAGGCTCTGGAGGGCGGGCTGCTCGAGCCGACGCGCTATGAGAGCTATGAGCGGCTGTATGAGCTGTCCAGCCAGCTGAAGCCGTGGGAGATGAAATAAAGCCTATGGACAAGAAAGATATCTATCAGCTTTTGCACGAACAGGGCATTTTGTTTGAGACGACGGAGCACCCGGCGGTCTTCAATATGGAGGAGCTGGTGGAGCTGAAGCTTCCGTATCCCGAATGGGACGCGAAAAACCTCTTCGTGCGCGACGATAAGAAGCAGAGCTATTATCTGCTCACGGTCCGCGGCAGCAAGCAGGTCGATCTGAAGGCGTTTCGCAGGCAGCACGCTCTGCGTCCGCTCTCGTTCGCCTCGCCGGAGGAGCTGCTCACGCTCATGGGCTTGACGCCCGGCTCTGTTTCGCCGCTCGGCATTCTGAACGACACCGAACGCAGCATCCGGTTCTATCTGGACGCGGAGTTTTCCGGAAACAAAATTGGTGTACACCCGAACGACAACACCGCGACCGTGTGGCTGCAAGCCGATGATTTAATGGCGCTCATCCGCGATCACGGAAATGAAGCGGAATATGTGTCTATCCCGGTGCGATAAGCCAAAAATTGAGAAAAGAAGCGCCCCGGACTGACAGTCCGGGGCGCTTTGCGCGCTGTAGGCAAGGCAAGCGCGCACACTTTCGCGCATCGATGCGTATGGTGAACATGAGGTGGTATTGATGCGTTCGTGTCCCTGCGGCTCCGGTCTGATCCTCCTCGCGCTTGGCGCGGGTCTGCTGCTGTCGCTTCTGATCCCGGGATGGTTTGCGAAGGTCCTGATCGCGCTGGTTTTGATCGTGATCGGCTGCCTGACGGCGAGCTGCGAATAATTTGGCGTCATATCCTTGTCCAGCCGTGCGTATATATACGGTAGAACATACAAGGAGTGATGCTGCATGGAGCTATCGTTTCAGACCCGACCGGTGCGTTATCTCGGTCATATTCTGCATGAGTCCCGCGGTCAGGAGGAGACCGCGGAGGTGATCGTCCCAGACAGCTGCCCGGATGTAGAG
>CAKTVN010000208.1 GCA_934623545.1 uncultured Oscillospiraceae bacterium | reverse complement strand
CCAAGATCGATACCAATAATTTTACTCATGATCAATTCCTCCAATTTATATCAAGAAAAGTATTTACAGATTTATATTTTCCCGGCTTTCCGGGGAAAATGCGCTCAATTTGCGACCTTGACCATCGCGAAGCGGATGACCTTGTCGCCGACGCGGAAGCCCTTCTGGAAGACCTCCACGATCGTATTTTCACCGGCGCTTTCATCCTCGCAGTGCATGACCGCGTTGTGCGCCGCAGGGTCGAACTGCTCGCCCGCCTCGCCAAACGCCGTCACGCCGAGCTTTTCAAAAATACCGGTCAGCTGGGTCATGGTCATTTCCACGCCCTTTTTGAACGCCTCATCGGCGGTCTCCTGCTTCAGCGCGCGCTCCAGATTGTCATACACCGGAAGGAACTTGCCGACGGTCTCGGCTCGGATCTCGGTGTAGAGGTTATCCTTCTCGCGCTGAGAGCGCTTGCGGAAGTTATCATATTCCGCCGCCAGACGAAGATAGCTGTCATGCTCCTTTGCCAGCGCCTGCTGCGCCTTTTCAAATTCGGAGCGTTCCTGCTCGCCGGGGTTTTCTCCGGCTGCCTCGGGCTGCTTCTGCTCTGCGGCTTCCGGCGCTGCTTCCTGCGGAGCTTCCTGCGCTGCGGCTTTCTCAGCGGTCTTTTCCTCGCATTCCGCCTGCGCGGTCTGCTCTGCCGCTTTCTTTTCTTCGCTCATATTCTATCAATCCTCCGGGGTTTTATTTTCATCTTCGGGCGTCCCGAGCGCCGGTGTCTGGCTCTTGCCGAACATCCGGCTGAGATTCTCTGCAAAGTAGCTCAGCCGCGCGGTGATCTGCGCGTAATCCATACGCGTCGGACCCACCACGCCGATCATGCCCTGCATCCCGTCGCCGATATCGAACTTCGTGACGACGACGCTGCTGTCGTGCAGCTCCTTCGCGACGTTTTCCGGTCCGACCAGGATCTGCGTCTTCGTGCCCGCGCCGAGCGTTGCGGGGAGATTGGAAATGATCTCCTCATCGAGCGTTGAGAGCACCTCCTGCGCCTTTTCGGGGTCGCGGTACTCCGGCTGCCCGAGAAGCTTTGCCTGACCGGTCATATAGACCTCGCTGTGCTGCTCGCGCAGCAGCTGCATCGTAAAGTCCATCACGACCGGGACCAGACTCGCCGCATTTCCTGCCGAGCGCGTCACTCTCGCGAGCACGTCCGGTGTGATCTGCTCGGCGGTCAGGTCCGTCAGACTCGCGTTGAGCACCGCGGCAAGGAGCTTCAGATCCTGCTCCGTCACATCCAGCGGCAGCCGGATGAGCTTGTTTCGGACCTGATCACTGCTCGTCATCACGACCAGAATGAAGCTGCTCGCCTCTGCCAGAATGAGATCAAAGCGCTTGACGCTCAGCGCGCCCTGCGCCGCCGTGACGGCGTATGCCGGAAGGTTCGTCATCTTGGAGACGAGCCTGCCGACCTGAGAAATGGCTTTGTCGAACTCCTGAAGCTTGAGCTCCATCGCCTGATTGATGGATCTTGTCTCATCCGTCGACAGACGGTAGTCCTGCATCAGCTCGTCCACATACAGGCGATAGCCTGCGGGGCTCGGGATGCGTCCCGCCGAGGTGTGCGGCTGCTCCAGCAGCCCCATCGCCGTCAGCTCCGCCATTTCGTTGCGGATGGTCGCCGGGGAAAAGTCCATGCCCGGCATCGAGGCGATCGTCTTGGAGCCGACCGGCTCCGCCGTCTGAACGTAATTGTCCACAATGGCACGCAAAATCTTTTTTCTGCGTTCCGTAAGCTCCATCGCTGCCGCCTCCGTTTCCGATTTGCTTTAGCACTCTTTATCCCTGAGTGCTAAACGCAGTTTAACACCGCCCGCGCCGCTTGTCAATACCTTCCCCTATGAATAATTTGTAAATATTCCATACTTCTTTCGCACGCCGTTTCCCCCGTTTTCCGCCCGCCGCCTCTTCCCTGTATGATTTGCTATTATCGAACAGCGACCGATTGACACGGACGCAAATCGGTGTTATTCTTTTATCAGAATCACGTTTCAGTTCGATTCACAGAGATACCAAAGGAGAGAATGCAATGAAAAAGGTCAACTGGTTCATCATCCTTGCCGGTGTTGCCGTCGGTCTTGCCGCGCTCGGTCTGACGCTGCTCGGCAATCCCGCCAACATGGGCTTCTGCATCGCCTGCTTCGAGCGTGACATCGCCGGTTCGCTCGGTCTGCACAGCGCCGCAAAGGTCCAGTATCTGCGCCCGGAGATCATCGGTCTCGTGCTCGGCTCGCTCATCATGAGCGTCGGCGCGAAGGAGTTCCGCGCAAAGTCCGGCTCCTCCCCCGCGACCCGCTTCGTGCTCGGCATGGTCGTCATGATCGGCGCGCTGATGTTCCTCGGCTGCCCGCTGCGCATGATCCTGCGCCTCGGCGGTGGCGATCTCAACGCGCTCGTCGCGCTTGCCGGCTTCGTCGCTGGTATTCTGGTCGGCGTCGCCTTCCTGAAGAAGGGCTTCACGCTCAAGCGCAACTATCCCGCCACACTGGTCGAGGGCTCCGTCATGCCCGCCGTGATGATCGGTCTGCTGCTGCTCGCGCTGCTGGCACCCTCCATCCTCAAGGCAAGCACCGAGGGTCCCGGCTCCAAGCACGCGCCCATTCTCGCCTCGCTTCTCATCGCGATCGTCGTCGGCGCGCTGGCGCAGCGCTCGCGCCTTTGTATGGTCGGCGGCTTCCGTGACCTTGTCCTGTTCAAGGACGGCACGCTGCTGCTCGGCTTCGCAGCGATCTTTGTGACCATGCTCGTCGGCAACCTCTGCCTGCACAGCTTCAAGCTCGGCTTCACCGGTCAGCCCGTCGCGCACAGCGCATGGCTCTGGAATTTCCTCGGTATGTTCATCGCGGGCTGGGGCTCTGTGCTTCTGGGCGGCTGCCCGCTGCGCCAGCTCATCCTCGCCGGTGAGGGCAACGGCGACTCCGCCGTCACCGTCTTCGGCATGATCGCGGGCGCTGCGCTCGCGCACAACCTCTCGCTCGCAGGCAACGCGGACTCCGTCAATGAGGCGGGCGAGGTCGTCGTCGGCGGCATCGGCACCAACGGCAAGATCGCCGTCGCGGTCTGCATCGTCGTGCTGCTCGTCGTCTCGCTCCTGAACTCCCGTCAGAAGGAGGCGGAATAAGATGGTCGACGCAAGAGGCTATGTCTGCCCGATGCCCGTCGTGATGGTGCAGAAGGAGATCAAGAAAAGCGCTCCGGCAGCGCTGGACATTCTGGTCGATAACGCTTGCGCGGTCGAGAACATCACGCGCTTCGCCGCCAACAACGGCTACAGCGCCGCGAGCGCCGCAGAGGGTCCCGATTATCGTATTACGCTTACAAAAAAATAAGGAAAAGGGCTTCCGCGAAAGCGGAAGCCCTTTTGTCACCCCGGAGGGGTGACGCCCTATCCGCGCATGAAATGCGCGGGGGAACCGCGCCAAAGGCGCGGAACATTTTTCGTATTCACCACAGTGCCGTTG
>CAKTVN010000207.1 GCA_934623545.1 uncultured Oscillospiraceae bacterium | reverse complement strand
ATCTCGTCTCATAATGATCTTCATATTAAAAACTTCCATTCCATGAATGAAAGTTTTTAATTGAATATCAGTATTATGGCGCGCTCTGCCATATTTTACAACACGCCAAGAAATACGTTGGTATACAAAGAAAAACCAGCAATCGCAATCGATTGCTGGTTTTCGTTTTGTGGTGGAGCTGAGGGGAATACGAGTCCGCGCCCTCAAAAATGTGCCGCTGGCATATTTTTGCCCGGCTGCTGCCGGTCGGGCTGTTCGATTCCGCCTCATCTCGCGGAGCACCAACTGAAACAGCCCATCCGGGACACGGATGGGCTGTTTCAGTTGGTGGAGCTGAGGGGAATCGAACCCCTGTCCGAAAGCAACTTGACAGGACTTTCTTCGGGCACAGTTTGTTATTTACATTCCCTTACCGAGGCGTGAACAAACACACTCGACGGTTTGGTAGAGTCATCATGCATGGGCGAGGCAACTCTTACCCGCCGCACGGTCACCACTCAGATCACACCCTAGCCCGGCTCGTGGTCCTTCCGGGGAGGATGGGCGCCTAATTAGGCAGCCAGAGCAACAGTATTGTTGTCAGTTAATTTGAAAAAATTGCCCGGTTTTAGGAGGTCAGACACCTCCGCCCGCTTATCCTGCCGCACTGCCCCCGTCGAAACCAGTACAGCCCCATATACATTAGCTATTGGTATTGTGCGTGGCTTCGCCACGCACAATACCATAATTAAATTGATATGCTGCTAAATTTATGTGCGATCAAATTTACGCGCTGAATTGAAAATGCAGCAATACGCGGTGTTTGACCATGCGTAAAGCAAAGCCGAAATTACGCTCAGTATCTGCCATAGGGGTCGCGGAGCTTATCCGGCTCGGGATACTCCTCGCCCTGCGTGTCCACGGTGATGGAAGCGATCTTCTGCTCGTCGAGCGGACGGTCCTGCGCGTTTGTCTTGGTCGCCGCGATTCCGTCAACCACGTCCATGCCCTCGAGCACCTTGCCGAAGGCGGCATACTGCCCGTCGAGGAACTCGCCGTCGGCGTGCATGATGAAGAACTGGCTGCCTGCCGAGTTCGGGGACTGCGCACGCGCCATCGAGAGCACGCCGCGCTTGTGGGAAATGTTGTTCGTGCGGACGCCGTTGAGCTTGAACTCGCCCTTGATGCAGTAGCCCGGTCCGCCCATGCCGGTCCCGTCCGGGCAGCCGCCCTGGATCATGAAGCCGGAAATGACGCGGTGGAAGATCAAGCCGTTGTAGAAGCCCTTATTCGCGAGGGAGATGAAATTGCGCACGCTCTGCGGCGCCTTTTCCGGATAGAGCTCGCAGACGATCTTGCCGCCGTTTTCCATGGTAATGGTCGCAATGGGATTTGCCATATGATTTACCTTCCTTTCATTGCCCGGTCGATCTGACGCTTTGCGTCCTTCTTCGCGGCGTCCTCGCGCTTGTCATAGAGCTTTTTGCCCTTCGCCAGCGCGATCTCCACCTTGACCAGCGAGCCGCGAAAATAGACCGACAACGGGATCAGCGCATAGCCGTCCTGCTTGACCTTGCCAAACAGGCGCGCGATCTCGCGCTTGTGCATCAGGAGCCGGCGCGGACGCAGCGGATCCTTGTTGAAAATGTTTCCCTGCTCATATGGGGCAATGTGCATCTGCCGGATCAGCAGCTCACCGTCCTTGATCTGACACCATGCCTCCTTGAGACTCAGGGTCCCGGCGCGGATGGATTTGACCTCGGTGCCGGACAGCTCGATCCCGGCTTCGAACTTCTCTTCGATGAAATATTCATGATGCGCCTTCTGGTTTCTAGCCATGACCTTGATCGCATCGCCCGCCATCCGCACACCTCCCATCCGGCAGTCTGTATGAATATTATATCACATCTGTCAAGGGTCTGGACCCGTCTGCAAATTAACAGTGGCTTTTTCTTTCAAAATACTGTATAATGAAAAAGACGCAGAAAGGGAAGGAGGCTCATGGGACGCTCCCATCACAAGCGCCGTGTTCCCGCATGGGTGGCTGATCACCTGCGGGATGACGAGGAGAAGCGTGATCGAAAGCATCGGCGGATGCGCTTCCGCGCCGCTTTGCGCGCGTGACACAGTCAGAAATATGCGGGCGACCGCAAAACAAAGGGGCTGTGAGCAAGGCACAGGCAAATGGTCTGCGTGTTTGTTCTGAAATCATTTCAGGAGGAACAATTTCATATGTGTGGTATTGTAGGCTACATCGGCAGGGAGCAGGCGGCACCCATTTTGCTGGAGGGGCTGTCCCGGCTGGAGTATCGCGGCTATGACTCCGCAGGCGTCTGCGTCGCGGGCGACGGGCGGCTTCAGGTCGCGAAGGCGAAGGGGCGGCTCAAAAATCTGGTCGAGATGACCGACGGCGGCGCGACGCTGCACGGCACGACCGGCATCGGGCACACCCGCTGGGCGACGCACGGCGAGCCGAACGACATCAACTCCCACCCCCACATCAGCGAGGACGGCAAGATCGCGCTGGTCCACAACGGGATCATCGAGAATTATCTCGAGCTGCGGCAATTCCTCGAGGAGAAGGGCGTTCGCTTCGCGTCCGAGACCGACAGCGAGGTCGTTGCGCAGCTGCTGGAATACTTCTACAAAATGACCGGGACGGTCCTCGGTGCGCTGTACATGGTGCTGCACCGGATCGAGGGCGCTTACGCGCTCGGCATCCTCTGCGCCGACACGCCCGACTGCATCTACGCCGCGCGCAAGGACGCGCCGCTGCTGATCGGCTACGGCGAGGGCTGCAATTTCATCGCCTCCGACGTGACGGCGCTGGTCAAGCACACACGCGATGTCAGCTACATGGACGACGGCGAGGTCGCGATCCTGACGTCGGAGAGCGTGACCGTCCTCAACGCGATGGAGCAGCCCATCTGCAAGGAGCATCACCACATCGACTGGGAGATCTCCGCCGCAGAAAAGGGCGGCTATCCGCACTTCATGTTCAAGGAGATCATGGAGGAGCCCGACGCGCTGCGGCGCACCATCAGTCCGCGGCTGCACGATGGGAAGATCGTTTTTGAGGGGCTGCATCTGACCGAGGAAGAGCTGCGCGCGATCGACCGCATCGTCATCATCGCCTGCGGCTCGTCAAGCTACGTCGGCATGATCGGGCGGTATAATCTCGAGAAGATGACCCGCATCCCGACCGAGGTCGCCATCGCGTCGGAGTTCCGCTACGCCGACCCCATCGTAAACGAGCGGACGCTCTGCATCGTCATCAGCCAGTCCGGCGAGACGCTGGACACGATGGCGGCGCTGCGCGAGGCAAAGGCGCGCGGCGCGCGCATCCTGTCCATCGTCAACGTGGTCGGAAGCTCCATCGCGCGGGAATCGGACGACGTGCTCTACACCTGGGCGGGTCCGGAGATCGCGGTCGCGACGACGAAGGCATTCTCCACGCAGCTGCTGGTGCTGGATATGTTCTGCCTGTATCTTGGCAGGCTCCGCGGCACCGTCGGCGAGGAGGAATATGACCGGCTGG
>CAKTVN010000206.1 GCA_934623545.1 uncultured Oscillospiraceae bacterium | reverse complement strand
GGCTTGCCGTTGCGTCTGCTTCTGGCTTGAGCGTATATGCGCCCGACGGCGCGGAGCGCTGCATCGTGCAGACCTCCATGACGACGCCGACCATCCAGACCAGTGCGGATACGGTGCTGGCATACGACGCGGGCGGCTACAGCCTCATCACGGTCGGGAAAAAGGGCAATAAGCTGCTGGAGCTGACAGCGGCGAAGCCGATCCTGGACGCGGACCTTTCGCCAGACGGCTTTGTGTGCGATTCGACGTCCGAGTCCGGCTATAAGAGCGTCCTGTACGTCTACAACGCGAACGGCACGATGATCTACCGCTGGCTCTCCTCGAGCCAGTATCTCCCGGTCTGCACCGTCTCCAGGGGCGGAAGCTACCTTGCGGCGATTGCGCTCGGACAGGCGAATGGGATTTTTGAAAGCCGCCTGGTCGTCTTCCGCACGGATTCGGAGGAAATTTACAGCACCGTCCCGCTGGGAAATGAGCTGTATTACGACCTTGAGTTTCTTGAGGACGGCACGCTCTGCGCCGTCGGTGAGAGCAGCGTGATGTGGCTCCGGATGGACGGAACGCTGCTTGGAAAATACGACTATAACGGCACCTATCTCAAGGATTTCAGCTTCGGCGGGAACGGATTTCTGACGCTGAGCCTGAATATGTATAAGGCAGGAAACCGTTGCACGGTCGTGACGGTCGACGCGGCGGGCACGGAGCTCGGAAGCGTCTTTTATACGGAGGAAATCCTGGACAGCGCCGCGGCGGGCGATTTTGTGGCAGTGCTGACGGCGAACGGTCTGGACCTCTACGACCGGAACATGGAGCCGTCGGCGAAGCTTGACAGCACGCAGGGCGCGACGGCGGTCGTGGTCCGTGCGGACGGGAGCGCGCTGCTGCTCTCCGGCGGGACCGGCAGAAAATTTACACCCTGACAAAACCTGCGTGCCGCGCCGGTATTTGGCGTTTGGCGTTCCAGGCAGTTTGTGATAGAATGCGTACAAACGGTACGCGACATGATAAGGAGAACCCGGTATGAAACCAACCTTATGTTCCAGATGTAAAAAGAATCTTGCGGTGATCTTCATCGCGAAGATCGATAACGGCAAGACAGTCAATGAGGGGCTGTGCCTCAAATGCGCGCGCGAGCTCGGCATCAAGCCGGTGGACGATCTGATGCAGCGCATGGGGCTGACGGACGACGATCTGGAGAGCCTCAGCGGCGAGATGTCAGAGGCGCTCGGCGGGATGCTTCCGACCGAGCAGAGCCCGGACGAGGACGACGAGCAGGACAGCCAGACGGCAACGTTCCCGTTTCTGAACAAGCTTTTCGGCAACGCCCAGAACGCCGACAATCTTCCCGCAGAGCAGGAGCCGACGAGAGAGGATACGCCTCCGCGGGAAAAAGCGCAGAAAAATCAGAAAAAGCGCAAATTCCTCGACACCTACTGCCAGAACCTCACGAAAAAGGCGCGCGACGGTCAGCTCGACCGCATCGTCGGCAGAGAGGTCGAGACGGAGCGCGTCATCCAGATCCTCAACCGCCGTCAGAAGAACAATCCCTGCCTGATCGGCGAGCCCGGCGTCGGCAAGACCGCCATCGCCGAGGGGCTGGCGCAGAAGATCGCGAACCGCGATGTGCCGTATAAGCTCCTCGACAAGGAGGTCTATCTCATGGACCTTACAGCGCTGGTCGCCGGGACGCAGTTCCGCGGGCAGTTTGAAAGCCGCATGAAGGGGCTGATCGAGGAGGTCAAAAAGCTTGGCAACATCATCCTCGTGATCGACGAGGTCCACAATCTCGTCGGCGCGGGCGACGCCGAGGGCTCGATGAACGCGGCGAACATCCTGAAGCCCGCGCTCTCGCGCGGCGAAATTCAGGTCGTTGGCGCGACGACCTTTGCCGAGTACCGCAAGTACATCGAAAAGGACTCCGCGCTCGAGCGCCGCTTCCAGCCCGTGATCGTCGCGGAGCCGACGATCGACGAATCCATCGCCATCCTGCGCGGCATTTCGCACTATTATGAAGCTTTCCACGGCGTCGTCATCTCCCCGGAGATCGCGCGTCAGGCGGTCATTCTGTCCGAGCGCTACATCACCGACCGCTTCCTGCCTGATAAGGCGATCGACCTCATCGACGAGGCTTGCTCGGACGTCAACCTCCACAACCGGACGCTCGGCAAGCTCATGGAGGTGCGCAAGGATCGCGCCGACATCGAGACGGAGCTTTCCATGCTGACCGAGAACGCGGAAAAAACGCAGGAGGATTACGCACGTATGGCGGAGCTGCGCAGCCACGCCATGCAGCTCGACTCGCAGATCGCGGAGCTGGAAAAGGAGCCGAAGCCCGTCGTCACGATCGAAAATCTGGCGCGCATCATCGAGCTCTGGACCAAAATTCCGGCGAGCAAGATCCGCGCGCAGGAATACGAGCAGCTACGCAATCTGGAAAGCAATCTGAAGCAGCACATCGTCGGGCAGGACGAGGCGATCGCCGCCGTGGCTTCCGCCATCCGCCGCAGCCGCGTCGGTATCAGCGCGAAAAAGCGCCCGGTGTCGTTCATCTTCGTCGGCTCGACGGGCGTCGGCAAGACGGAGCTGGTCAAGCGGCTGGCAGCGGAGCTGTTCTCCTCGGTCGAGTCGCTCATCCGCCTCGATATGTCCGAGTACATGGAGAAGCACAGCGTTTCCAAGCTGATCGGCTCGCCTCCGGGCTATGTCGGCTATGACGAGGCAGGGCAGCTCACGGAAAAGATCCGCCGCAAGCCGTATTCGGTCATCCTTTTTGACGAGATCGAGAAGGCGCACCCGGACGTGATGAACATTCTGCTGCAAATTCTCGACGACGGGCGCATCACCGATGCGCAGGGCAGAGTCGTGAATTTTGAAAACACGGTCATCATCATGACCTCCAACGCGGGCTCCGACCGCCGCGACGGCTCGGTCGGCTTTGGGCGCACCTTGTCCGAGCAGAGTCGTGAAAAGGCGATGAAGGCACTCGGCGAGTTCCTGAGGCCGGAGTTTTTGAACCGCGTGGACGACGTGATCTGCTTCAACCGCCTCACAGAGGAGAATTTCCGCGGAATCGCCGAGATCATGCTTCGCGAGCTGCGCGATTCTCTGGCAGAGCGCGGTATTGTCTTCCGCTGGGAGCAGAGCCTGATCGACGCGCTGGTCGCGCAGGCGTACTCAGTCACCTACGGCGCGCGCAATCTGCGCCGCACCATCCAGAAGGAGCTGGAGGACCCGATCGCCGAAAAGATCATCGACAGCTACGAGCACCCGATCTCGGAGATCGCTGCGCGAGCGGTCGATGGAAAGATTTGTGTAGAAGCGCAATAAAAGTGTCCCCCGAAAGGGGGACACTTTTTGCGCCCAGAGGGCGCAGCGCCGCGCCCGAAGGACGCGGTTTTGTCACACCGAAAGGGGTGACACCCTTTTGCGCCCGGGGGCGCGGAACGCTTTTGCCCGTTTGCACAGACTTGTAGGGGCGGACGCCGCTGTCCGCCCGCCGCGCCGCAGGAGCGGCACTCTTCTCTGAATTCACCGGAAGTGCTGTTTTTTACAGCGACGCTGT
>CAKTVN010000205.1 GCA_934623545.1 uncultured Oscillospiraceae bacterium | reverse complement strand
GGGTTGAACCGTTCCCCGCGCACTCCGTGCGCGGATAAGGCGTCACCCGAAGGGTGACGAAAAGCCTCGCGTCCTTCGGGCGCGAAAAAGTTCCGCGCCTTCGGCGCGGTCGGGCGGGCAGCACCCGCAAGGGGTGTGCCGCATCCGTAGCGCTCCTTCGTCGCTGACGGCTGCGCAAAGTCGTCCGCCCCTACAAGTCTGTGCAAACGGACAAAAGCGTTCTGCGCCCCCGGGCACAAAAGGGTGTCACCCCTTTCGGTGTGACAAAACCGCGTCCTTCGGGCGCGGCGCTGCGCCCTCGCAGGCGCAAAAAAATGTCCCCCCTTCGGGGGACATTTTTCTTTCATCCAATGTGCAAAATCGAAGACGCAAACGCAAAATACACCAGCAGTGACAGGAAGTCAACGATCGTCGTGATGATTGGCGACGCCATGACCGCCGGATCAAAGCCGAGCTTTTTCGCCAGCAGCGGCAGCGTCGAGCCGACGATCTTCGCCAGACAGACCGTCACCGCCATCGTGATGCACACCACGAAAGCGACCATGTAGCTGACGCTCTCGCTCTTCAGAAGCAGCATATCCACGACCACGATCTTCGCAAAGCATGCCGCCGCAAGGCACACGCCGCAGAGCACCGACACGCGGATTTCCTTCCAGACGACCCTTCCGAGGTCGCTGAACTCGATCTCATTCAGACTGATGCCGCGGATGATCGAGACGCACGCCTGCGAGCCGGAGTTGCCGCCCGTGTCCATCAGCATCGGGATGAACGCCGTCAAGCACGGCAGCACCGCGAGCGAATCCTCAAACTTTGTAATGACGATGCCCGTCAGCGTCGCTGACACCATCAGCAGCAGCAGCCATGGGATACGGTTCTTCCAGATCTCGATCGGGGTCGACCGCATATACGGATGCTCCGACGGCAGCATCGCCGCCATCTTTTCCATGTCCTCGGTCGTCTCGTCCTCCATGACGTCCATCGCGTCGTCGAAGGTGATGATACCGACCATCCGGTCCTCTGTATCCACGACCGGAAGCGCCAGGAAATTGTACTTTGAGAACATCTGAGCGACCTGCTCCTGGTCGTCCAGCGTGTTGACGGAAATGACGTGCTCCTGCATGATCGACTCGATCTTCGCGTCGTCGTCCTCACACAGCAGCAGGTCCTTGACCGTGACCAGACCGATCAGCTTGTGCCCGCGCGTGACGTAGCAGGTGTAGATTGTCTCCTTGTCAATGCCGGTCCGCCGGATGCGAAGGATCGCCTCCTCCACCGTCATGCTCGGGCGCAGCGAGACATACTCCGTCGTCATCAGCGAGCCCGCCGAATTTTCCGGATAGCGCAGGATCTCATTGATCTGCTTGCGCATCTCCGGCTCCGCCTGCGTCAGGATACGCTGCACCACATTGGCGGGCATTTCCTCGACGATGTCGACCGCGTCGTCGACATACAGCTCGTCGATGACCTCCTTCAGCTCCGAGTCAGAGAAGCCGCGGATCAGCAGCTCCTGCTGCTCCGGCTCCATCTCAACGAAGGTCTCCGCCGCAAGCTCTTTCGGCAGCAGCCGGAACAGCAGCGGCAGCCGTGTCTCGTCAATGTCCTCGAACACGGCGGCAATATCCGCGGGATTCATTGTGTTGAACAGATCTCTCAGAGAATAATACCGCTTCTCCTCCAGCAGCTTGAGAAGGGTATCGCGCAGTGAAAATTGCAATTCTGCCATGAGCCTTTCCTCCTAAAATCGAAAATAGGAAGTAAGGGCAATTGACAGGCATATCAGCAGCAGGGAAACAGAGCCGCGCATGAAGGCGGCTCGTTCCCGGTACGACTTCGGCCTGCCGATGTGCCGTTACTACTTCCTGCGTCCATCTGTTTTCCCTCCTTTGTTGTTTCAGATGCAGCCCCGCGCGCGAAAGCGCACAAAGAACCAATTTTTATTTTATGTCCCCCCGTCCGGTTTGTCAACAAAAAATCGGTGTTTTTTCGGTGCGGGATTCCATTTGCGCTCGTGTTATGATAGAATATGTAAAAAGTCTCCGTCAGAAAGGACGGTCCACCCATGCAGACAGAAAGACTATACTATCAGGATTCCCATCTGCGGAAATTTGATGCACAGGTGCGCTCCTGCGCCCCCGGAAAGCACGGCTGGGATGTCGTGCTCGACCGGACCGCGTTCTATCCCGAGGGCGGCGGGCAGCCGGGCGACACGGGGCTGCTCGGCGGCGTGCGCGTCACCGACACGCACGAGCGAGACGGCGCGGTCGTCCACTACTGCGACGCGCCGCTCGAGGTCGGAACGCAGGTCCGCGGCGAGATCGACTGGCAGCGCCGCTTCGACCTGATGCAGCAGCACAGCGGCGAGCATCTTGTCAGCGGCATCATCCACCGCCGCTTCGGCTATGAGAACGTCGGCTTCCATATGGGCGCGGAGATGATCACGATCGACCTGTCCGGGATGCTGACACCCGAGCAGTTGGAAGCCATCGAGGCGGAGGCGAACGAAGCCGTCTGGCGCGACCTTCCCACCGAGATCACCCACCCGGACCCCGAAGCACTTAAAACCATCCCCTACCGCAGCAAAAAGGAGCTCACCGGCGACGTGCGCATCGTCGCCTTCCCTGGCGTCGACATCTGCGCCTGCTGCGGCACGCACGTCTCCTCCACCGGCGAGATCGGGCTCATCAAGCTCTTTTCCTGCGAAAAATTCCACGACGGCGTGCGCATCGAGCTTTTGTGCGGTCGCCGCGCGCTCGCGCATTTGAGCGCCCTCGCTGCGCAGAACCGTCAGATCTCCGGTCTTCTCTCGGCAAAGCCGCTCGAGACCGCCTCCGCCGTCCGCCGGACGCTGGATGAGCTTTCACAGCAGAAGCTACGCGCCGCGGGGCTGGAGGCGCGCATCCTCGACGCGCAGGCAGAGGACTACCGCGGCGCGGGCAATGTCCTGCTCTTTGAGAAAGACCTGACGCCCGACACGCTGCGCCGCCTTGCCGACGCCATCACGTCCCGCTGCGGCGGGCGCTGCGCCGTCTTCTCCGGCTCTGACGAGACCGGCTACAAATACTGCCTCGGCGAGACCGGCGGCGATCTGCGCCAGCTGAGCCGCGATCTGAACGCCGCGCTTTCCGGGCGCGGCGGCGGCAAGCCCTTCTTCGTACAGGGCTCCGTGCAGGCGTCCCGTCAGGCGATCGAAGCCTTTTTTGAAGAGAGGGACCGCACATGATCCAGGACATCGCTCCGCACATCTATCACAATGAAATGTCGTGGCAGTCTCCTGCCCCGGACGATCTCGTCCTCTGCTTCACCGAGCAGGGCGAGGTCCTTGCCCGCTGCCGGGACGCGCATCTTTCGCTCCCGACCGCCGCACAGACCGCCGCGCTGCCGGAGGCGCTGCAATATCTGTTTTCCATCGACCGCCGGGCATACTATCTCCTGAGCGGCGAATGCGCGCTTCCGGATGCAGACGGCTGGCAGCCGTTTTCCACCGGCGCGCTGCGCCGGTGCGCCGCAGACGAGACGCTGTTTGCCTGCGCCGCCGCAGGGAGCCTCTGGCGCTGGTATCGCAATACGCGCTTC
>CAKTVN010000204.1 GCA_934623545.1 uncultured Oscillospiraceae bacterium | reverse complement strand
GCGGTGACACCGCAACTGTGCCTCCGGCGGCACCATCTTTTCTCTCGCAAGAGAAAAGATGGTGGAGAAAAGAGTGCCAGGGGACGCGAAATAGCGCTGACGCGCGGAAAAGCATTTTGCTACGTTGTGCGTGTTGTCGTAACACCGGCGGTCAAGGAACGCCCTTCGGGCGACCGTCAAATCGGGTTTCCGCATCGCCCGATAGAAAAACGGGTCGCTCCGTTCGCGCCCGTTGAATATTTGACGTATGAAATTCGAAACAGATGCAGAGTATTTCGACTACCTTGCCGGACTGCCTGATACGCATCTGCATCGCGTTTTTTGGTGGCTTGAAATACGCTTTGCACAAACCAAACTCCTGGGAAAAATCCAAGAAGGGGGCATCAGCCCTCTTCTTGGTCGTTTTAAGGGGATTCCAAAGAAGGGGCTCCCGCGCGAACCTAGCGAAGCGGTTCGTGCGGGAAAAGGAGGAACAACGGAACGGACGAGATTTCGCGCTTGCGCGGAAGCGAGGGAGGTGAAGTTTGTTCCGACGCAACTCCCCCTTTGCCATTCTTTCTTTCGACCGTCAACGGCGCTTTCTTTCTCATGCTGAGAAAGAAAGCGGGGTTGAAACATTCCCCGCGCACTCCGGGCGCGGATAGGGTGTAACCCCTCCGGGGTGACGAAAAGTGCCGCCCTTTCGGGCGGCGCTTTTTTCAGACATTTTTCAAAAGCGTATCGACGCAGTCGACGCGCTCCCACGGGAGGTCCAACTCCGGGCGGCCGAAATGACCGTAAGCGGCGACCTGCTGATAGATCGGGCGGCGCAGGTCCAGCGTGCGGATGATGGACGCCGGGCGCAGGTCAAAGCACTTGCGCACGAGGTCGGAAAGCGCCCAGTCGGGGAGCTTGCCGGTGCCGAAGGTGTCGACCAGTACGGAGACAGGCTGCGCCACGCCGATGGCGTAGGCAAGCTCCAGCTGGCACTTGGCGGCGAGACCCGCCGCGACCAGATTCTTGGCGATGTAGCGCGCCATATACGCCGCGCTGCGGTCGACCTTGGTCGGGTCCTTGCCGGAGAACGCGCCGCCGCCATGCGCCGCGTAGCCGCCGTAGGTGTCGACGATGATCTTTCTGCCGGTGAGACCGGAGTCGCCCGCAGGTCCGCCGATGACAAAACGACCGGTCGGGTTGACCAGGAAGCGTGTGTTCTGATCCAGCAGACGAGAGGGCAGATTCGGCTTGATGACCTCCTCGATGACCGCCTCGCGCAGGTCCGAGACGGCAACGTCGGCGGAATGCTGCGTGGAGACGACGACGGTGTCGATGCGCTCGACCGAGCCGTCCTCGGCATACTGGACGGAGACCTGGCTCTTGCCGTCCGGGCGCAGCCATGGCAGCTTGCCGCTCCTGCGCACGGCGGTCAGCGCACGGGTCAGATTGTGCGCGTAGGAGATGGGCGCGGGCATCAGCTCCTTCGTTTCGTTGCAGGCGAAGCCGAACATCATGCCCTGATCGCCGGCGCCGGTCTGCTCGGCGTCGTCATAGGAATTGTTGACGCCCAGCGCGATGTCCTCGGACTGCTTGTCGATCGCGGTGAGGACGGCGCAGCTTCTGCCGTCGAAGCCGTATTCCGCGCTGTCATAGCCGATCTTGACGATCGTATCGCGCGCGATGCCGGCGATGTCGACGTAGCAGTTCGTGGTGATCTCGCCCATCACGAGCACGAGACCGGTGGTCGTCGCGCACTCGCACGCGACGCGCGCCTGCGGGTCCTTCGCAAGGATCGCGTCCAGAACGCCGTCGGAGATCTGGTCGCAGATCTTATCGGGATGCCCCTCGGTCACGGATTCCGAGGTAAAAATTCTCTTGTGTTCACTCATGTTGATTTCTCCTTTCGTGTCGGGAAATGAAAAAGCGCTTTGCGGAAGGCAAAGCGCTTGAGATTTCGATTTCCTCATCTTTCGATCACTTCGCCGGATTTGGCACCTTGCATCTGCGTGCAGGTTGCCGGACTTCATAGGGCCGTTCCCTCAGTCACTCTTGATAAGGGGTTATAAAATTGTGCGCGGCATTCGCCGCAGTCCGTATTATATAAGAAGGATCCCCATTCTGTCAAGAGCGGACAGGTTTATTTTCCATGAAAATGTGTCCATACTTGGAATAGAATTCACAATTTGTATGTAGACAACACCGCGGTCATCCGCTAAGATAAGAATACTTTGTTCAAAGCTCGGAGGGAGCAAAATGGAAGAACTTCGCCGGCGCCTGGAGCGCTTTTTCCTGAAAAACCGGGACAAGGGCATCCCGAATCTGATGCTGTACATTACGATCGGCAACGTCGCGGTATATCTGCTGTCGGTCATCGACCCGAGCAACGTCGTCTATTCGGCGCTCTGCTTCAGCCGTAGCGCCATTCTGCATGGGCAGATCTGGCGGCTGTTCAGCTATATTTTTACGTATCTGCTGGATGCGCGCGGCTGGTATTTCTTCACGGCGCTGGTGTCGCTGCTGTGCTACTGCCAGTTCGGAAAGATACTGGAGCAGTATTGGGGGCGCTGCAAGTTCAATCTCTATTATCTGACCGGCGTTGTGATGCTGGACCTCGCGGCGCTGCTGTTCGGGATGTACGCCACGACGACGTATCTGAACATCAGCCTGTTCCTTGCCGTCGCGACCATCGCGCCGGAGGCGCGGGTGCTGCTGATGTTCGTCCTTCCGATCAAGATGAAATGGATGGCGTGGGTGTATCTCGGCTTTACCGCGCTGACGGTCATCGGCGGCTTCCTGTCCGGACCGCTCGGGCTGACGTGGCTGTTCCCGATTTTGGCGCTGTGCAATTATTTCCTGTTCTTCGGCAAGGACATCCGGAACATCTTCCCAAACAGCTGGCGGATGCGCTCTGCGCGGCAGCCGCACGCCCGCCCCAACCCCAACTGGGCGAAGGGCTACCAGAGTAAAAGCGGCGCGCGCCCGTACCGCCACAAGTGTACGGTCTGCGGCAGAACGGATACGGAGTATCCGAATCTGGAGTTCCGCTACTGCTCGAAATGCAAGGGCTATTATTGCTACTGCATCGATCACATCAACAACCATGTGCATATACAGTGAAAACCGCCGCCCGCAAGGGCGGCGGTTTTCGTCACCCCGAAGGGGTGACACCGCTTTTGCGCCCGAAGGACGCAAGCCGCGCCGCAGGCGCGGAACACTTCTGCGATTGCACCGCAGTACCTCTTTTGCGGTAACACTGCAACTGTCGCTCCGCGGGCATACTTTTTCCTGTCTTGCCAGAAAAAAGTATGCAAAAAAGAGGCGCAGGACGCGGAAATAGCGCTGACGCGCAGAAAAACGAGTCGTTAGATTTTACGTATTGTCGTTACACTTCAGGTCAAGGAACGCCCTTCGGGCGACCGTAGAATAGGGTTTCCTGAGCGCTCGATAAATAGCACGTGTCGTTAAGTTAGCGCCCGTTGAATATTTGACGTATGAAATTCGGAACACTTTCCGACCTTATGAGGCTCGTAGGGGTCGATGCCCACATCGACCCGTTGCTGCTGACTTTCAATCTTCTGAGGGGAGATAGATCCAAGGAAGAG
>CAKTVN010000203.1 GCA_934623545.1 uncultured Oscillospiraceae bacterium | reverse complement strand
GCGCGAGATTCGTCAGCAGCGCCGCCAGATCGCCCGCCTTTTCAATGGCCGGGCCGGAGGTGACGCGGATGTTGACGCCCATCTCGTTTGCGATCACGCCCGCGAGCGTCGTCTTGCCAAGTCCCGGAGGACCGTAGAGCAGCACATGGTCGAGCGGCTCGCTGCGCCGCCGCGCGGCTTCGATGTAGACGGACAGATTGCCCTTCGCCTTTTCCTGCCCGGTATAATCCGCGAGCGTGCGCGGGCGGAGGCTTCCCTCGCCCTCATCCTGCGGTGTCAGACTGGTCGTGACGATGGGCGCTTCGTATTCCTGAGAAAAATCAAGGCTCATGCGGCATCCTCCTTACTTCATGACCATCGCGCGCAGCGCCTGCCGGACGATCTCCTCGACGCTTAAGTGCTCCACATCGACGCCCTTGAGCGCCAGACCGATCTCGCTCTGCGAATAGCCGAGCGAGGCGAGCGCGGCGGTCGCCTCGGCGGATCTGCTGCCGTGCAGCGCAGGCGCGCCTGCCATCTGGACGCCAGAATTCAGCTCCAGCTGGCTGCCGCCGAGCCTGTCCTTCAGCTCCAGCAGGATGCGCGACGCCATCTTCTTGCCGACGCCCTGCGCCATCGTGAGCGTCTTTTCGTCCTGCGTCAGCACCGCCAGCGTGAACTGATCCGGCGAGACGACCGACAAGATCGCGAGCGCCGCCTTCGGTCCCACGCCGGAGACCGCGAGCAGCAGCTCAAAGCAGTTCAGCTCCTCTCGCGACGAGAAGCCGAAAATATCAAACGCATCCTCGCGGATGTTGCAGTGCGTAAACAGCTTCGCGGGCTTTCCGAGCTGCAAATTTGCGAGCGTATAGTTGGAGGTATAGCACCGGTAGCCGACGCCGCCGCAGTCGATCACGGCAAGGTTTGCGTCCAGCACGGCGACCGTGCCGCTGAGATAGTAAAACATCCTGTGTTCCTCCGTTTTCATACTATTTTCTGATTAAATTCTTTAATCAGAAAGGTTCCGCCTTTGGCGTAACCGATTCCGTGATTTTGATAAAATCACGGAATCGCGTCTCATAATGATCTTCATATTAAAAACTTCCATTCCATGAATGAAAGTTTTTAATTGAATATCAGTATCAGATGAAGTAGCCGCTGATCCAATCGCCTGCGGCTATCAGCGGTTACTGTAGCCCCTTCCGGCTGAGCAGCGAGCTCTGCGACCTTGCGTGGCAGAGCGCGATGGCGATGGCGTCCGCCGCATCGTCCGGGCGGGCGACCTTTTCCATTTTCAAGATCCGGCGGGTCATGTCCATGACCTGCCGCTTTTCGGCGCTTCCGTAGCCGACGACCGCCTGCTTGACCTGTCCGGGCGTGTACTCAAACAGCGGCACGCCGGATTTTGCGATCGCGAGCAGAATGACGCCGCGCCCATGGCTGACGCCGATGCCGGTGGTGACGTTGTGCCCCCAGAAGAGCTCCTCCACCGCGACGGCGTCCGGCTTGACCGTATCGAGCAGCCGCGTCATATCGTCATAGAGCATCTCCAGCCGCTTCGGAAACGCAAGCGAGGCGGGCGTTGTGATGGTGCCGTAGTTCAGCAGCTTCAGTGTGCCTGGCATGCTCTGCACGACGCCGAAGCCGGTCGTCGCGTAGCCGGGGTCAATTCCAAGGATCAGCATTTTCCGTGCTCCCGCTCAAAAGCGCCCGAACGCCAGCCAGTAGCAGATGCCGAGGAATGCCGCCAGCACCCCCAGCGCGCACACCCACGCCAGCACAAGCTGCCATTTCGGGCGGGGCGTATAGCCCTCCTGCTCGGGCGCCTGCTGCTGGGCGCTGATGTGCTCCAGCTCCTCCGAGGAATGAAATTCTCCCATATGCTCACCTCATATCCGACCGGCACGGTTCCGTGCGATAAGCCTAATTTTTTTTATTGTATCACAATCTGATCGAAAAGAACAGTAAAAAATCAGGCGGCGGTATAGACCGTGCGCCTGCCGGTGCATACTATTTTCAAAAAGGTTCCAAAAAGGAGGTCATTTCATGCTCATTTCCTTCTTCCGCGCGGTGATCTTATATCTGGCGCTGATCTTCGCCGTCCGCCTCATGGGAAAGCGGCAGATCGGGCAGCTGGAGCCGACGGAATTTGTCGTGGCGATTTTGATCGCGGACCTTGCCTCGGTCCCCATGCAGGACGAGGGCATTCCGCTGCTGTCCGGGCTCATCCCCATTCTTGTGGTGCTGGCGCTGGAGCTGCTGCTGTCGGTCCTGGTCTACCGCAGCGTTCCGCTGCGCCGCTTCTTCTGCGGAAAGCCCGTCATTCTCATGGAAAACGGCAAGCTCCGTCAGGCAGATCTCAAGAAGACGCGCGTCAATCCGGACGAGCTGGTGGAGTTCCTGCGCCTTCAGGGCATCACGGACCTGTCCACCGTACAGTACGCCATTTTGGAGACGAACGGCTCCATCAGTGCGCTGCTCTATCCGAAGTATCAGCCTGCAAGCGCAAAGGATGCGGGCGTACAGGCTTCGCCGCAGGAGCTGCCCGTCACGCTCATCAGCGGCGGAAGGCTCCTGCGGGAGAACCTCGCCCTGTCCGGAAGGACGGAGGTCTGGGTGCGCGAGCAGCTCCGGAATTATAACTGTACGGTGCGGGATGTGTATCTGCTCACGGTGGAGCCGTCCGGCAGGCTCTATCTCTCCATCCGGCAGGAGGTGAAGCAATGAAGCAGGTCCTGATCGCAGTCCTGACGCTTGCCGTCGTACTGGCGTTCTGCATCTTTACCTGCGGCAATGTCCGCAGCGCGGCGGCGACGTCCCTCAGCGCGCTTCGTCTGGCACAGGTCCAGTCCGAACGCGGCGATTTTATCAACGCAGCGGACGCCGTCCTCGCTGCCAGCCAGAACTGGAAGGCGCATGAGCGCTTTTTTGACGTGGTGCTGCGCCACAGCGAGGTCGACGAGATCTCCACCGTCTTCTCCTCGCTCTATCAGTATGCCCTTGCGCGCGACGCGGACGATTTCGCGGCGCAGTGTGCCGAAATGATCGCCAGAATTCAGCATATCCGGCAGATGCAGCTGCCGACGGCGTCCAATATTTTTTAGAAATTTTGTCACCCCGAAAGGGGTGACACCCTATCTGTGCCGCAGGCACAGAGGCTTCTGCGATTGCACCGCAGTGCCGCTTTATGCAGTGACACCGCAACTGTCGCTCCGCGGGCATACTTTTTTCTGTCTTGCCAGAAAAAAGTATGCAAAAAAGAGGCGCAGGACGCGAAAATAGCGCTTACGCGCAGAAAGGCGTGTCGTTAGATTTTACGTGTTATTGTTCCCTTGCCCGTAGTCCGAACGCCCTTCGGGCGACCGTAGAATCGGGTTTCCTGAGCGCCCGATACAACAAGCAAGTCGTTTGATTTGCGCCCGTTGAATATTTGACGTATGGAAGTCGAAAAAGCCGCAGAGTATTTCGACTACCTCGCCGGGCTATCCCAATACGCATCGTTATCGCGTCTTTGTTGGTCTGTGATATGCTTTGCACCAACCAAACTCCGGGAAAAATCCAAGAAGGGGACCTCAGTCCCCTTCTTGGTCGTTTTAAGGG
>CAKTVN010000202.1 GCA_934623545.1 uncultured Oscillospiraceae bacterium | reverse complement strand
CTTGTTGGTACTTCCTGATAATCTCCACTTTTTCCTCTGCGTTCAATTTGCTTTTTTGCGGCATAACAATGCTCCCTCCATGATGACAGTTTGTTTTTTCACTGTCTCTCATAAAGGGAGCATATCAGAATGCTTTACAAACGTGCAAAATCAGAGTATGCTTTGTAACAGATACAGAAGCAGCGGCGCAAAGTGAGACAATCCGCCCGCTGAGAACAAAAAAGGAGAGCATATCATGTCCGCTTCTAAGTTGGAGCCTGCCGTCATGCAGGCGTACACGCAGATCCTGCATAACGAGCTGAAGGAGGCATTGGGCTGCACGGAGCCGATCGCGATCGCCTACGCCGCGGCTTACGCTACGAAGCTGCTCGGGCGGCTTGCGGAGCATTTCCGCGTCAGCTGCTCCGGCAATATCATCAAAAACGTCAAGGCGGTCACCGTCCCGCAGACCGGCGGCATGACCGGCATTGAGGCGGCGGTGCTCATCGGCGCGATCGGCGGCGACGCCGACCTCGGGATGCAGGTGCTGACCTGCGTGACGGACGCGGACCGCGAGACGCTCCGCGCCTGCATGGAAAAGCATATGGTCGAGGTCTCGCTGCTCGAAAGCGAGCACGTGCTGCACATCGTCATTGAGGCGACGAGCGGCAGCGACTGCGTCTCCGTCGAGATCATCGACAGCCACACCCAGCTCGGCACGGTCATCAAAAACGGCGTCGTGCTGCACGAGCTGGAAGCCGTCGCGGTCGAGGACAACCGCCGGCTGTATGAGACGCTGAACATCGAATCCATCCTGACCTATGCCGACACCGTGGACATCGAGACCGTCCGCGACGTGCTCCAGCGCCAGGTCGACTGCAACCTCGCCATCGCGCGCGAGGGACTGGAGCACGGCTGGGGCGAATCGGTCGGCAAGACGCTCATTGCGCGCGACAACACGCTCTATACCAAGCTCGCGGCGACGGCTGCCGCAGGCTCCGACGCGCGGATGAACGGCTGTGCTCTGCCCGTCGTCATCAACAGCGGCAGCGGCAATCAGGGCATGACCATCGGCATCCCGGTCGCGCTGTACGCACAGGAAAAGGGGCTTTCCAAAGAGAAAATGTACCGCGGTCTGTGCGTCGCGAATCTGATCGCCGCGCACCAGAAGACCTCCATCGGCAAGCTCTCCGCCTTCTGCGGCGCGGTGAGCGCGGCGGCGGGCGCCGCCTGCGGCATCGCCTATCTCGACGGCGCGGCCATCGACGTGATCTCCCAGACCCTCATCAACTGCATCGCCACCATCGGCGGCATGGTCTGCGACGGCGCAAAATCCAGCTGCGCGGGCAAGATCGCCGCGGCGCTCAACACCGCCTTCCTCGGCTATGAGATGGCGAAGGCGCAGCACGTCTTCCGCAGCGGCGAGGGCATCGTCAAGGACGACGTCGAGCAGACGATCACCAGCGTCGGTCGCATGGCGGCAAAGGGAATGCGCTCGACCGACACGGAGATCCTCAACATCATGATCGGCAAATAACCGCTTTCGCCGCGCCTGTGCGCGGCGAAAGCTTCAAGCGGAGGAAGGCAGTGCTCCGCAGCGCGCGGCGGAACAAAATGTGGGTTTCTTGTGCAAGGATCACCAGTCTCTTCTTGAGATAAGCACTCAAATATGTTAAACTGATACATTTATTACAGATTATAGAATCACGCATTGTGCGCTTTGCGCCCCGCTGCTGTTCTCAAAGAGAGGGAAGGATTATGTTTTTGGAGCTGACCGACTATCAGGAGGAGCTGCGCGCCCTGTCCGGCGCGATCAAAAGTCTGCTGGATGTGGACGTCATCATCGTCGACCGCTGGCTGACGCAGCTCGTCAACACGTTTCATTATTCGCGCGAGCCGCTGGACATCCGCGTGAACTCCATTGTCGGAAACGTCATTGTGACCGGCGAAGTGCAGATCGTCCCCAACCGGCGCGATAACCGCTCGTGTATGTCCTGCCCGGACTACAGCCTCTGCGAGCTCGACAGTGTGGTCGGCGTCCCGCTCAAATCAGGTGAAGACTGCGTCGGCGCGCTGCTGGTGATGTTCAGCATCCGCCGGTCCGTTCTGCTTGAAAATCAGGCGGAGCAGCTCGTGACGTTCCTGAGCCGGCTCGGCGCGCTGATCGTCCGCATGATGGAGGCGGACCGCCTCGGCATTCAGGTCGACCGCCTGCAGCAGAACACCGAGGGGCTTCTGGATCAGCTGGCAGACGCCGTCGCCGTGACCGGCGAGGACGGGCGCATTCTGTTCGCGAACCACCATTTCTGCCGCATTTTTGACTTCACGCCGGAGGCGCTGTGCGGCGAGCCGCTGAGCGATGTGCTGCGCCCGTTTCTCATGTCGCCCGACGGCACGGCGCTGCGTTCCGGCGTGTATCTGACCGGGCATGAGGATGTCCCCATCCAGCTGCTGTCCTCTGCGCCCGTGTCCATGCTGCATCACGAAAACGCGCATCTGTTTCTCTTCCGCGAGGTCGATCTGCCGCGCGCGATGAACGTATGGCTGCCGCCGCAGGCGGATGAAAAGCTGAATGCCTTCTGGGGCATCAGCCCGCAGATGTGTGCAGCGCGGCTCGCCGCTGTGACCGCCACGCGCAACAATCTGCACGTGCTCATCGAGGGCAACTGCCGCGAGCAGAATCTGGAGCTCATCCACCTTCTGTGCCGCATGAATACCGAAGCCCAGACGCCGCCTGTCATCGTCGATTGCAGCATGGCGCCGAAATATCTCGAGCAGACGCTCTTCGGCGACGGCGCGTCGCCGGCGCTGCTGAGCCCCCTGTGCTGCGGGACGCTCTGCCTGACGCAGATCAACCATATGCCCTTCTATCTGCAAAAGAAGCTGCACGCCTTCCTCTGCGACCGCGCGGCGGGCAAAACCGGGCACAACAAGCTCCGCATTTTCGCCTCCTCCGACGAGGATCTGTCGAAGCTATGCCGCGAGGGGCGCTTCCTCGAGGAGCTTCTCAGCTTCCTTTTGAAAAATCACATCGTCATCCCGCGCATCGAGGATGCGCCCGAGGACGTCACCGTCTATTTTGAGCGCTTCGTTCAGGAGTTTGCCCGCATCTATGAAAAGGGCAGCGTCTCCATTGCCCCGGCGGTCTCGCAGACGCTCCTTGACAGCGGGCTCCCGCTCGACTATGTCTCGCTGCGCGAGCTTGCGGAATATCAGGTCCGCACGCTGGAGGGCGATACGCTGGAACAGCTGCTTCCGTTCCCCGATCAGTTCGTTCAGGAGCCCGTCACCGGGCGCCGCGATCTGCTTGAGGAGCAGATACGCCGCCTCGTGCGGCAGGGCTGCCAGAAGACAGAGATCGCCGCTCAGGTCGGCATCAGCCGCGCAACGCTCTATCGCAAGCTGAAAAAATATAATCTGACAGCCGATTGAGCGCCCTGCGCTTGTCATACTGATATTCAATTAAAAACTTTCATTCATGGAATGGAAGTTTTTAATATGAAGATCATTATGAGACGAGATTCCGTGATTTTATCAAAATCACGGAATCGGTTACGCCAAAGGCGGAACCTTTCTGATTAAAGAATTTAATCAGAAAATAGTATCA
>CAKTVN010000201.1 GCA_934623545.1 uncultured Oscillospiraceae bacterium | reverse complement strand
AGGTCGGACCAAACGACCCCTGTCCCTGCGGCAGCGGCAAAAAATACAAGAAGTGCTGCCGCGACAAGGATCTGGCAGCAGAGCGCGGTCAGGGCGGCAATTAAGACCCGCTCCGCGTATTTGTCCCGTCAGAACAGATGATGCAGCATTCTGTGCGCATCAGGAAGGGAGCGCCCATGCTCTGTGTGATCGCAAAACTGGACCCCGGCGCGGCAGAAAAGCTGAGGCAGCTTCAAGCTGCGGCAGCTCCCTTTGGGCTGCGTCCCGCGCCCGTATACGGGCATATCACGCTGGCGACCTACCTCCCGGACGGTGATACGGAGTTTATTGCGGGCTGCAAGGCGCTGCTGAACAGCACAGTCCCCTTCTCCGTCCGCTTTGACCGGGTCGAGGTGCTTCCGGCGACCTCTATCATCGTCGCCGCACCGCGGAAGGATGGCGTCCTACTGTCTCTGCACGACGCGATCGCGGCGCGATACGCTCCGTTTTTAGACCAGTGGACGTGCAATGACCGCTGGTATCCCCACACGACGCTGTTGTACGATCCGCAGGCTGACCTGCCCCGCATCTGCCGGTCCATGCAGGCGCTGTTTTCTCCCTTTGAGGCTGCGATCCGGTCGATCGAGTTCTCGCGCGTGACCGAAACGGGATATGCGATCGCAGATCGAATCACACTGCAATAGAAGGAGCCATATGTTTCACACCATTCAACACGGATCTCTTGAATATCTGACCGCCGACGCGCTGGAGGGAAGCGTCCACTGCTTCTCCACGCGCTGCGGCGGCGTCAGCGCGGGCGCGCTCACAAGTCTCAATCTCGGCACGCACCGCGGCGACAAGCCGGAGAATGTCTATGAAAACTACTGCATTCTCGGCTCCGCCGTGGGCTTCCGCCCGGAGGACACCGTCTTCACCCGCCAGCTCCACACAGACATCGTCCGCGCCGTCGGTGCGGAAAACCGCGGCGAGGGGCTCCTGCGCGATCAGACGACGGTCTGCGATGCGCAGATCACGGACGAGCCCGGCGTCGCGCTGGTCGCGTTTGCCGCCGACTGCACGCCCATTCTGCTCTTCGACCCGGTCCGGCGCGCCATCGGCGCCGTCCATGCGGGCTGGCGCGGGACCGCGCTCGGCATCGCCGCAAAGACCGTTCAGGCGATGGAACGCACCTACGGCTGCAAGCCCGAGAATATCCGCGCCGCCATCGGTCCGTGCATCGGGCAGTGCTGCTTTGAGACGGACAGCGACGTGCCGGAGGCAATGCGCACCGCGCTGGGCGCGGAGGCGGACGCCTGCATCCAACGGCGCAGCGAAAAATTCCACGTCGACAACAAGGCGCTCAACCGCATCTGGCTCGCCCGCGCGGGCGTCCGGACGATCGACATCAGCCCCGACTGCACCAAATGCCAGCCGGAGCGCTTCTGGTCCCACCGGGCGACCGGTGGAAATCGCGGCAGCCTTGCCGCGATCATCATGCTTCGGAAGTGAGGCGCGTCAACGCATATGAAAAAGATCACTGCACTGCTGCTCACGCTGGCGCTGCTCGCCGGGCTGCTCTCCGGCTGCTCTGGCGGTAAGCTGGATATGAGCTGGCTCACCTCGCGCTTCAGCAGCGCCGCCTCCGGCGACGCGGAAAGCGCGGACGCATCCGCATCCGAGGCTCCGTCTGGCACGCACCAGACCCCGACCGCGCTCGTGACAGAGGTCGGAAACGAGCTGAGCAGCTACGGGCTTGCATATCAGGCGGAATATGGACTCGACCCATATGACTGCATGAGTCTCAACAACCGCGTCATTCTCTCCTTCCTCTATGAGCCGCTCTTCGCCGTGAACGACGGCTTTGAGGCGGAGCCCGTCCTCGCCGAGGGCTACGACGTCTCTGGCGACGGCATGACCACAACGGTCTACCTCCGAAAGGACGTCACCTTCCACGACGGAAGCCCGCTCACGGCGCAGGACGTCGTCTACTCCATTTCGCAGGCGCGCGGCTCGGATTACTACGGCGCACGCTTCTATGCCCTCACCGGTGTCAGCGCGCAGGACGAGCACACCGTCGTCCTGAACACGCTCTTTGCCTACGAATGTCTGCCGCTGCTGCTGGACATTCCGATCATCCGGGATACGACCGCAGTCGTTGAGGAACCGTCCGAGGAAGCTCCCGAGGATACGCAGGAGCCCGGCACAGCGGACACCGAAACGCCGGAAAACACGGCTCCGTCTGAGACCGCCGAGCCGGACACAGCGTCCGCCCCCGCAGAGCCTGCGCAGCCGCTCGGCACTGGACCGTACCGCTACGTTTCCGACACCCGGCTCGAGCGTTTCGACGGCTGGTGGCAGCAGACCGCCCCGCTCGCGGATTTCCCGTTCATCACGCTCTATGCCGCCTCGACCTCTGCCGACGTGCGCGACCTCTTTGAATACGAGGACGTGAATCTGGTCCAGACGGACCCCAATTCCTCAGCTTATGTAAACTTCCACAACGACTATGAGCTCTGGAACAACACAACCACCATCATGCAGTACATCGGCTACAATCTGACGAGCAGCGTTTTCTCGAACTACGGTCTGCGCTCTGCCATCACCTACGCCATCGACCGCGAGAGCCTCGTCACGGAGTTCACCGGCGGCTTTGCGACCGCCTCCGCGCTCCCCTGCCCGCCGCAGGCGCCGTTCTATGACGCGCGTCTCGCCAACGCCTACAGCTACAGCACCGTGCGCTATTACGAGCAGCTGGAAAGCGCCAGCGTCGAAGACATGGACGGCGACGGCGTGCTCGATCTCTACGTCACCTCGCTCGGCTACGCCGTCCCGGTCAGGGGCACGATGCTGGTCTGCTCATCCAGCTATCAGCGCGTGCAGACCGCGTCCGCGATCGTTGACGCGCTCAATGCGCTCGGCTTTGACCTGACACTCAAGAGCGTCGACGCGGACGAGTTCCGGCAGGCGCTTGCCCTCGGCAATTTTGACCTCTACTACGGTGAGGTCCGCCTGTCCGCGAACTTCGATCTCAGCCCATTTTTCCGCATCGGCGGCGCATTGAGCTACGGCGCGCTCTCCGACAGCTATATGCAGAATCTCTGCAATCTGGCGCTCGCGAACAACGGCAATAACTACAATCTCTATGAGCGCCTCTGCGGGCGCGGCTACATCACGCCGGTGCTTTTCAAGAACTACGCCGTCTACACAACGCGCGGCTCCGTCGGCAATCCCGCGCACTATCTCGACTGGTTCCTCCCGCTTTCGCAGACGACCGACGAGACTGCGCAATAGCTTAAACGCTTAGGGTGTATCTGAAAACTCATGATGTGACCGGCAGCGAGGGTTTTTTGCGTTGAGCAAGACATTTTTTCGCGGGAATACTGACGTATTTCAAGGGAACCTCCGATTCAATCGGCAAGAGCTGAGAGCGAGAGATTTTTTGACCGGTCAAAGCATCAAAAGCAGAGGAATCCTGATTGTATTTCCTGTGTTTGATGCTGAAGATCGGGCGAAAATCTTTCGCCGTCCACAGCCGTTGATTTCATCAGAGCTTCCCCAACGCAGAATTTCAACACGCCTCCGTATGGCACGCCATATGGAGGCGTGTTGAAA
>CAKTVN010000200.1 GCA_934623545.1 uncultured Oscillospiraceae bacterium | reverse complement strand
CGTCTCATAATGATCTTCATATTAAAAACTTCCATTCCATGAATGAAAGTTTTTAATTGAATATCAGTATCAGATGCACCCTAAACCTTGTCCTTATTTTACAAGATCAGGGGACGTTCGTCAATCCTTTCCGCCGCCTGTGCTTCCCGGCGGGAAGCTGCTGTAGACCGCGCCGGGCTGAAGCGTCCGTCCGGCGGCTTTGGCAAGCTGCGAGACCGTACAGAACTGCCATCCCTGCGCCTGAAGCGTATCCACCGCGCGCAGCGCACAGGCGACCGAATGCTCCGACAGATCGTGCATCAAAATGATCGCTCCCGGCGCTGCGCCGCGCAGCACGCGCGGCAGGACCGTCGCCCGCTTCGACGCGTCCCAGTCCTCCGGGTCGACCGACCACAGGATCACCGACACGCCCGCGTCCGCCGCCGCGGCGGTGAGCACCTCGGAATACAGCCCTCCGGGCGGGCGGAACAAGCGCGGCGCTACGCCGCAGCATTCCGTCACCGCCTCCATGCACGACACCAGATCGTCATAGACCGCCTCGCGGCTCATGTGGTGCATATAATCGTGGCAGCAGCTGTGCAGCCCGATCTCGTGCCCCTCCTGCGCGATGCGGCAGAGGGTATCCGGAAACTGCGCCACCCGGTATCCGCAGACAAAAAACGTCGCATGGACGCCGCGTGCGCGCAGCCCGTCCAGAAGCCCTTCGGTCAGCTCACCGGACGGTCCGTCATCAAAGGTCAGCGCGATGCAGCCCGGCGACTGCCCTCCGGCAGACGCTATGGGCGCGCAGGCGCATAGAAGCAGCAGCGCCGTCAGCGCCGCACAAAACAGCCGTTTCATAAAATCGCCCCACTTCTTCCATACATTCAGAGCTTAGTGTGTATCTGAAAACTCCAAATGTGACCGGCAGCGAGGAATTTTTGTGCTGAGCAAGACATTTTTTCGCGGGAATACTGACGTATTTCAAGGAAAAATGGCGCGGCACACCGCAAAAAGACCCGCTCTCCGGGTGCGTTGGGAGTTGAGAGAATACACCCTAAATTCCCATCGGTCATACCGGTGAGGTTGAGGGCGGAGAGATAGGGGTCCACGCAGCCGCGCTGCCCGCAGTAGCACGGCTTGCCGCCCGGGACGAGCGTCATATGCCCGATCTCGCCTGCCTTCTGCGTGATGCCCGGATAAATGCTTCCGCCAAAGTAACCGCTGACGATTGAATCGGCGCTTTTACTTTGCCCTATGGCGTCAGCAGTCCGTCTCCGATCGTGAGCCGGTAGAGCCCGGCGAGGTAGAGCCAGTCGATCTGCGTGAGAACGCCGTCCTCGCTGAGCCCGCACTTCCGCTGAAACCAGCGCACGGCGCGGACGGAGGCGGCGTCATGGACGCCGGTCACGCTCAGCTCCGGCATCTGCGGGAAAACGCAGCGGATGGCGCTCAGCATCCCCTGAATGAGATGGAGCTGAAGATTTTCCTCGCCGTGCGCGATGGTCTGCATCGGCTGCCAGACGATGGACAGCGGCGCGGCGGGCAGCACGAGCGGCGAGCGGCGCGTGAACGCGTCGACGATCCGGTTCCAGGTCGCGTGATCTGCCTGACCGCTTGCCTCAATGCCGTGCTTCTGCTGGAAGGCGGCGACGGAGCGCGTTGTCTCCGGACCGTAAATGCCGTCCGGAATGACGCCGGAGACCTCACCCTCCGCCTGCGCGAGGACGCGCAGCATGACCTGAAGGCTCAGGATCGGCGCGCCCAGATAGCGATTTTCGGAGCTCATGCCGTCACCTCCCCATCCTGCATCCCCTCCTGAAGCGTTGTACCGGGGAACTGCACAAAGCGGGTCGTGTCCTCAAAACGGGCGGCTTCCGACGCTTCGCCGCCTTCTTCATACGGGAAAAGCGCCTCATTCTGAAATACGGTGCGCTCGATGGAGGCGAACTGATCGTACAGCGCGTTCCACGTCCTCTCGTCGACGACACCCGTCACCGGGAGACCGGCATACGACTGAAACGCCTCGACGGCTTTTTGCGTCTGCGCGCCGTAGATGCCGTCCTGCGTGAGCTGCGGGATATCCGGCAGAAATTCGCCGATCACGGCGAGCAAATATTGCAGCTTCTCGACCGCCGCGCCGCTCGCGCCCGGAGAGAGCTCCTCCGGATACTGAAGGGAGACGGCGGTGAAGCGCTGCCCCTCGGACTGAAGCTCCGAGAGCTTGAGCACGGCGACATAGACGCGCTCCAGCTGGTACCAGGTCGCTCTGCCGACGATGCTGTCTGCGGTGAGCGAGAAGATGCTCTGAAAGGCGATGACCGCCGCCTCGGTCGGCGGACCGAACACGCCGTCGGTCGGGACCTTCGGGATGGCGGGATAATTCTGCGAGATGCGGTTGAGCGAGACCTGCACGACGGTCACGTAGGAGCCGGTCGAGCCGAAGCGCAGAGGCTCCCCGGGATAGGTCTCGCGGATGTCCTCGATGGGCGCGTCGTCCACGATCTCCACATCCGCTCCGTAATACGAGCGCAGGATCTCCACGCTGTTTGCGCCGTCGAGCGCCTGATACTGGCTGCCCCACTGGCTGAGCCCGGCGCAGGTGACGGTCGTGCCGTTGCAGAATTTTGCGGCAAGCGGCTCGACGGCGCCTTGTCTTCGAAGATAGTCGTTGAAAATTTCGTCGACCAGCTCGGAAATGTTTTCGTAGATGTTCCGCCCTTGAATGAACTTCTGGTCATAGGCGGTCGAGGCGGTGATGTCAAAGTCGTACAGGCGGCTGCGGTAATAGTCGGTGTAGACGCGGTTGAGCGCGTAGGAGATGATCGCGAGCGTGTTTGCGCGCAGCGCGGACGGCTCCCACGTGGGATAAATTTCGCTGGAAACGACGTTTTTGACATAGTCCGGGAAGGGTACGGTCACGTTGGCGGCGGACGCGCTCGGCGCGCCGAGATGCACGGTGATGCTCCGCGGGACGTAGGGGATAATGACAGGCTCTGGCATGAAGCGCCTCCTTTACAGCTCCTGTGCCGGGATGTCGATGCGTTCGGTCCGGCTGTAGGTCTCCGGCAGCGACGGCGTCGGCAGGAGCATCAGCTCCTGAAGCGTCTGCGTGCCGGTAAACACCTGCGCGCCGGTGACGATCACGCGGTCATAGCCCGGCTGGTCGACGGCAAGCGTGACCTGCGCGTAGGGGTTTCGTCCGGAGGAGGCAAGCGTCGTGCCGTCCTGCTCCGGCGTGTCGACGGTGACGGGTTCGGTATAGCCGTCGTAATTTGTGATGCGGAAGGCGAGCAGCTCCGACCTTCCGGCGGCGTTTCGCCGCGTAAAGGCGACCGCCGCCCCGGCGATGGGCAGCATGGCATTGGATGTATAGACGCGCGCGACAATGGTTCCGTGTGCACTCAAGAAAACTCCTCCCTCCGGGTGCCGTGCCTCCGGCACAGGCATGATACAGCATATGCGCGTGCGCGGCATTTGGTGCGCGCGTTTTGCCGGACAAAAAAACGGAGACACGGCAAATTTACGGAAGGTATTGAAAAAACTGACAAAATAGCGTATTCTTACTATATGATACTGATATTCAATTAAAAACTTTCATTCATGGAATGGAAGTTTTTAATATGAAGATCATTATGAGACGAGA
>CAKTVN010000199.1 GCA_934623545.1 uncultured Oscillospiraceae bacterium | reverse complement strand
AACAGCAAACCAGCGAAGCGTTTGCTGTTTGGAGAGGACGAGCAGCGCAATGGACGAGACCTGCCGCTTGCGGCGGGACGAGGGATATGAAGCTTGCGAGGACGAATGCCCGCGGAGCGACAGTTGCGGTGTCACCGCAAAAATGGCACTCCGGTGAATACGAAAGGCAGCTCCGCGCCTTTGGCGCAGCTTGCGCACTTCGTGCGCGAAAAGCGGCATCACCCCTCCGGGGTGATAAAAGCCGCGTCCTTCGGGCGCGGCAGCCCCTGTGCCTGCGGCACAGATACGGCGTCACCCTCCGGGGCGACAAAAAAGTCCCCCTTTCGGGGGACTTTTTCCGCCTTGCTGCGGTTTTTATTTTGCCTTCAGCTCCCGGCGCTCGTCCTTCGTCTTAAAGAACATCTCCATGACCGGGATGAACAGGAAGCAGATCAGCGCCGCCGTGAAGCCGCCGTTATACAGCAGGAAGCCGCCGTGCGTCAGCGGTACGCTCGTCACCAGCGCATAGTGCAGCACGCCGAACAGGATACCGGCAAGCCAGCCGTACTTTCCCGCGACCGGGGACAGCCCGTTCGCAAAGCAAAGCCCGATGACGATTGCCTGCGCGTTGATCGGGAAGGCAAACTGCGTGCCGAGCGCCGCGCAGAGTCCCTTCGCCGCAAACGAAGCGAGTACATAGCCCAGCATGATCGGAAGCACGTTGCGCGGTTGGCTGCCCTTGAAGCAGCAGCAGACCATGCAGAACACGCACCCGATCGTCGCCGCATTCCAGTTCGCGCCGATCAGGTTGTAATACAGCACGATGAACAGCCCGTAAATGCCGAAATTCATGATCGCCGTCCCGGCGCCGTATTTTGCGCCGTAGTCCGCGCCGAAGCCAGAGTCCTGCATCAGTGCCCAATAGCGCTTGAAGCTCCCGCCGAGCATCAGCCCGAGCATGATGGCAAGCACGAATACCACGATGCAGAACACATTCGTGACCGTCCAGTTGCCCTCGCCCGCGCCGACACCGATGTCGTCGGCAAGCGTTCCGCCCAGGACCTTATACAGCACCGCCCGCAGGAAAAATGCAGCCAGACCGACCGGCACAGCAGCGGAATACAGATCATAGCCCTTGTGCATCTTGGGGCTGTGTGCGAGCCCCGCCGGCAGGATGAGCGCAATGAAGCAGCAGACCGCCAACGCCAGCACCGCGCCGAACACCGTCACACCGCGCACATCGCTGCCCGGATAGCGCAGCAGAAGGTCCGTGATCAGTGGCGCAAGCCCGGTGGAAAACAACAGAAGATTTCCCTGCGGGCGCGGGTCGACCCTGCGGATCGCGCAGATGATGAGCGTCCCGGCAAAGCAGAACCAGATGTTCAGCACCGTAATGCCCCAGAAGGCGAAGCCGGCTGTCAGGAAAAATGCCAGCACCGACACGCCGTCGGGCTTGCTGCCCGGCAGGGAATACACCGCCGAGCAGATCACACAGACCAGCGCCACATTGAGAAAGGTGCCTGCATAGCCGCCGTTCGCGGCGTCAAAATAGCTGTTTGCCGACTGATAGGGCAGCACGCAGATCCGACCGAGCCCCTCCAGCATCGTTCCCCGGTCCGGCATGACCGCCGCGGCGATCAGGCAGAGCGCGGAAAACAGCCAGAACAGCAGTCTGATCGCAGCCTCCGGCGCGGCAAACCGTTCTTTCAGTTTCATGTTTCTCTCCTCTTATTCCGAAAAGCATCCGCCGGTCACGCAGGGCGACCGGCGGAAAATTTCATTCAGCCCAGCGTCCGTTCCGCCGCCTCGACCACATGACCGATCAGCACGGAGGTGGTCACGGAGCCAACGCCGCCGGGGACCGGCGTGATCGCGCCGACGATCGGCTCGACCTCGGAGAACACCGCGTCGCCCGCGATGGCGCCCTTGCCGCCCTTGGAGTTGACCTTCTCGGGGTCCCAGTTGATGGAGACGTCGATGACGATCTGATTTTCAGAGACATAGTCCTTCGTCAGGCTGTTCAGAACGCCCGCCGCAGAGACCAGAATGTCCGCCTTGCGCGCGATGCCCGCAACGTCGACGGTCTTGGTGTGGCAGACGGTGACGGTCGCGTTCTTCGCCATCAGCATCATCGCCGCGGGCTTGCCGACGACGAGCGAGCGTCCGATCACGACGGCGTTCTTGCCCTTGCAGTCGATGCCGTAATAGTCCAGAATTTCCATACACGCCTGCGGCGTGCAGGGCGCAAAGCCCAGCTTTTTGCCGGTAAACACGCCGGAATTGGAAAGGTCTGTCATGCAGTCCACGTCCTTCGCGGCGGCAAGATGGTTGCAGATCTCGTCCTGATCCGCCTTCAGGTGCTTCGGCAGCGGGCGGAACATCAGGCAGCCGTGGATGGAGTCGTCTGCGTTGATCGCCTCGATCTGCGCGATGAGCGTCTCCTTGCGCACATCCTCGGGCAGGACGAACTTCACAACGTCCACGCCGATGAGCTCCGCACGGGCAGTTGCGCCCTTTTCATAGGACAGGTCGGAGGGGTTCTCGCCGCAGCGGACGATCGCCAGCTTGGGGCTGACGCCCTTTTCCTTCAAAGCCGCAACGCGCGCCTGAAGCTTTTCGTTCATCGCGGCGGTAACTTCCTTGCCAAGCAGCAGTTTTGCCATGTTGATTCTCTCCTTTTACTTAAAAAACCCCGCCTTGACGGTCTCAAAAATTTCGTCCGCGAGCTTGCCGTACTTGTCCAGCATATCAAGGCACTTTGCGTTCATTTCCTCTGCGACCGCGCGGTTCTGAAGCGTTTTGGTGTTGATGAAGACGTTGAGCGATGCCGCCTGAAGCGCCGCCTTGACGATCGTCGCGCCGCAGCCCGCGTCCGAAACGGCGAGGCGGGAGCCCTTGTCCGCGAAGACCTTGATCGCGTCGAGCGACTGGCAGCACAGCTCCATGATGTGCATCGGGACCTGGCACGCCGTGATGGTCGCTTTTTCCATGATCTCGGGGCGGCTGGGGTCATCCTTGGGGATGCCGTATGCCTTTGCCAGCGGGACGAAGCCCTCCGCGTCGGCGGGCACCTGATCGAGCAGCTCGTTTTGCAGGGCGTCGCACTTCGCCTTCAGCGCAACGATCTCCTCCTCCACATCGGCGTACTTCTTCTTGCCGACGGTCAGCGAGCCGACCATGTTGCCGAGCGCCGTACCGAGCGCTGCAACCAGCGCGGACGCGCCGCCGCCGCCGGGAGCGGGCTCTGAGGAGGCGAGGACCGTGACAAATTCACGGCAGGACTTGGTTGTATAATCCATAGGTATCTCCTATCACAAATTTGATGGACCGGAAGGATAAAGGGCAGACGGCGGATATCCGCCGCCTGCCCCCGGTGAGTGTTGGTTATTTATAATGTTGACAGGTTCTCAGAACAGACCGCTGACCTTGCCGGTCTCGACGTCGACGTCGACGCGGCGGTAAGCCGGGTTTGCAGCCGTACCAGGCATCATGGAGATGGTGCCAGCCATCGGGCAGAGGAACTTCGCGCCGCCGTACTCGAGGATGTCGCGGATCGCAAGTCTCCAGCCGGTGGGAACGCCCTTCTTGGTGGGGTCGTCGGACAGGGACAGGTGGGTCTTGACCATCATGGTGCAGTAATCCTTGTACTTCGGGTCAGACTCGAAGCG
>CAKTVN010000198.1 GCA_934623545.1 uncultured Oscillospiraceae bacterium | reverse complement strand
GGACGCGGGCGCTGCGAAGCCTTCTGCGGGATATCTCCGCGCCGAAGCTGTCGAGCGCCCACATCGAGGCGGTCGACACACTGCTGTTTTCGAAAGCTCCATCCGCAAGCTGTACGCTTCCGGGCGGCTGGACGGCGGCGCGGGAATATGAGCTTCTGACACTGCGGCGAACGGAGCGGAAGCCCCCGGCATGGAAGCCAGTCCGGCTTTGCGGCGAGGGCGCGGCGGAGCTGCCGGAGCTCGGGCTGCGCGTCACCTGGCGGATAGAAAAAAATCCTGAGAAAATTTCCGAAATTCAAAATTCCGCATCCACTTTTGTGTTCGGATGTGATATGATGAAAAAAACGCGGACGCTCTTTGTTCGTCCGCGCGAAACGGGCGACGAAATGCGTCTGCCGGGCGGCAGGCGGACGCTCAAGCGTCTGATGATCGACCGAAAAATTCCAGCCGCGCTGCGAGACCGCCTGCCGGTCATCGCGGACGAAAGCGGCGTGATCGGCGTTTACGGCATCGGAGTCAATTCGGACCGGAAGCCCCGCGCCGGAGAAGCCGTGTTCGTCGTCCAGATCGAAAGACTCAGCGCGGCAGAAACAGAGAAAAATACAGGCGGCGCGGACAACATGGCGCGTCCGCCGGAATAAAGAAAGAGGAAAAGCGCGATGATCAACAAGTTTGACATGATGCAGGACATTGAAAGAGTGCTCGTCTCCGAGGAAGAGATCCACACGCGCATCCGCGAGGTCGGCGCGCAGATCGCCGAGGACTATCGCGGCAGGTGCCCGATCCTGGTCGGTGTGCTCAAGGGCGTGGTCCCGTTCTTCGCCGAGATGGCGCAGGCGATCAGCATTCCCGTACAGGAGGATTTCATGTGCGTGACCTCTTTTGAGGGCGGCACCGAGTCGACCGGCAAGCTGACCTTCCGCAAGGACATCGACCATGACATCGAGGGGCGCGACGTACTGATTCTCGAGGACATCATCGACTCCGGCAGCACGCTCAAGCTGATCTGCGAGCTTTTCCGGGAGCGCAAGCCCAAGTCCATCAAGATCTGCACCCTGCTGGACAAGCCCTCCGGGCGAAAGGTCGACCTGAAGCCGGACTATGCCTGCTTTACCATCCCGCCCGCGTTCGTCGTCGGCTACGGACTGGACTATGTGGACTACTACCGCAATCTGCCCTTCGTGGGCGTCCTGAAGCCCTCGGTCTATCAGGACTGAACGAAAACCAGAACACGCTGAAAGCGCCGCGCCGGTCCGGCGCAGCGCTTTCTCACAGAGGAGACTTATTTTGAACCAACAACCAAAGCAGCTCAATCCGCTGTTTCTGATGCTCGCCGTGGCGCTGATCGTCGCGCTCGGTCTGGGGCTGTTCACCCCGCGCACCAATACGGTCAGCCTGAAATATTCCGAGATGCTCGGTCTGTTCCGCGAGGAGCAGGTGGAGTCCTTCGTGCTGGAGGGCACGCAGCTGACGCTCCGTCTGCGCACGGACGGAGGCAGCACAAAGAGCGTGACGGTAAGCATCGGCGATCCGGAGCTGTTTCATAAGGACCTTGACGATCTGATCGAAGAGCAGTACGCAGGCGGCGTTCTGACCTCCTACAATTATCTGCCAGCGCCTGAGGCGCCGTGGTACCGCGCAGTGCTGCCGTATGTACTGGTGGGGCTGGGGCTGCTGCTCGTGTGGTTCGTGCTGATGAACCGCGCCAACGGCGGTCCGTCCGCAATGGCGCAGTTTACACGCGCGAACGCGCACTTCGGGACCTCTGACAAGGAAAAGGTCACGTTTGCCGACGTGGCGGGCGCGGATGAGGAAAAGGCGGAGCTTCAGCAGATCGTCGATTTTCTGCGCGAGCCGAAGCGCTTTTACGACATGGGCGCGCGCGTGCCGAAGGGTGTGCTGCTCGTCGGACCTCCGGGCACCGGCAAGACGCTGCTTGCCCGGGCGGTCGCGGGCGAGGCGGGCGTCTCGTTCCTGTCCATCTCCGGCTCTGACTTTGTGGAGCTTTACGTCGGCGTCGGCGCGAGCCGCGTGCGCGACCTGTTTGAGCAGGCGAAGCGCGTTGCGCCCTGCATCGTCTTCATCGACGAGATCGATGCGGTCGGGCGGCAGCGCGGCGCGGGACTCGGCGGCGGGCATGACGAGCGCGAGCAGACGCTCAATCAGCTGCTCGTGGAAATGGACGGCTTCGGGAAAAACGAGGGCGTGATCGTTCTCGCCGCGACGAACCGGAAAGACATCCTTGACCCGGCGCTGCTGCGCCCAGGACGCTTTGACCGGCAGATCTACGTCGGGACGCCGGATTGGCACGGGCGTGAGGAAATTCTGCGCGTACACTCCAAAGACAAGCCGCTTGCCGACAATGTGGACCTGTCCGTGATCGCGAAGGCGACCGCCGGGTTCACCGGCGCAGACCTTGCGAATCTTCTCAACGAGGCGGCGCTTTTGGCTACGGAGCGCAAGCGCCACGTCATCACCATGAAGGACACGGAGGACGCGATGATCAAGATCATCGCCGGACCCGAAAAGCACAGCCGCGTCGTGCCGCAGCATGAGCGCCGCCTGACGGCGTTCCACGAGGCGGGACACGCCGTCGCAATGTACCATCTGCCGACGCAGGACCCGGTGCATCAGATCACCATCATCCCGCGCGGAACGGCGGGCGGCATGACGATCAGCTTGCCGACGGACGACACAAGCTATCTCTCCCGCAACGAGATGTATGAAACGGTCATTGCGCTGATGGGCGGGCGCGTCGCGGAGCAGCTCAAGCTCTCGGACATTTCCACTGGCGCCTCCAACGACATCCAGCGCGCGACGGGCATTGCCCGCGACATGGTCTCCCGCTACGGCATGAGCGGGCGGCTGGGTCCGGTCTCATATACTTCGGACGACGAGGTGTTCATCGGCAGGAGCTATGAGAAGACAAAGTCGTATTCTGAGCGCATCGCGGGCGATATTGACGAAGAGGTCCACGCGATCGTCCAGAAGGCATACGACCGCTGCGTCGAGCTTCTGAAGCAGAACGACGCGGAGCTCTGTAAGATCGCAGACTTCCTTCTGGAGCACGGGACGATGTCCCGCGCGCAGTTCGAGGCAGCCATGCAGGGGCGCACGATCCCAGAGGCCGCGCAGCAGAGCGCCTTTCAGGTGACCGAGGTCGAGGAACAGAAAGACAGCGAAGCGTAAATACAAGAAGAGCCGCCCGGAGGGCGGCTCTTTCGTCACCCCAGAGGCGTGACGCTCTATCTGTGCCTGTAGGGGCGGACGGCTTTGCGCAGCCGTCCGCGCCGTCAGGAGCACTACGGATGCGGCACACCCCTTGCGGGTGCTGTCCGCCCTTGGCGGTAAAAAAAACGCCAATGGTGGATTTGCATCGGAGCAAACCAGGGTGTATTCTTCCAACTGCCAACGCACCCGGGCAGCGGACCTTTTCGTGCTGCACTGCGCCATTTTTCCCTGCAATACACAAAACATTCCTGTGGAGGCGCGGCTCATGCAGCGCAAAAATCCCTCGTCGCCGGTCGTATTTTGATACACCGTAAGCACGAAGCTCATTGTTTTTTTCGCACGAAACCTGTATACTAAACCTGTATACTATCTATGTTCGCTAGGGTGTATTCTTCCAACTCCCAACGCACCCGGACAGCGGGTCCTCTTGCGCCGTGGTGCGTCATTTTTCCT
>CAKTVN010000197.1 GCA_934623545.1 uncultured Oscillospiraceae bacterium | reverse complement strand
TAGCGGCAATCTGACTCGAACAGATGACACTCCGGGTATGAACCGAATGCTCTACCAACTGAGCTATGCCGCCATAACTACAAGGCAGTGCCTCATAGCAAATGAGATTATACAGTACGCCCACCGATTTGTCAACAAGATTTTTCGCGCTTTGCGCATTTTTGCCGGACTTTGAAAAGTCTGCGTTTTTTCCGTGCTTCGGCGCATACTATCCGTGGTGATGATATGGAATTTTACAAGTGTATTTCCCTTTTTGTCATGGGCGGCGTGCTCTACTACGGCGTGGAGCTGCTCTGGCGCGGGCGCTCACACATCAGTATGTTTCTCGACGGCAGCGTCTGCTTTGTGCTGATCGGGCTGCTCGACGCGCTTGCGCCTGGGCTCCCGCTCGGGGTGCAGGCGGTCCTCGGCGCCTGCATCATCTCGACCTCCGAGCTTCTGGTCGGGCTGGTCGTCAACCGCTGGCTGAGGCTTGGCGTCTGGGACTACAGCGCCGTGCGCGGGAACCTTCTTGGGCAGGTCTGTCTGCCGTTCTTCGCCGCGTGGATGCCGCTTTCGGCGTTCGCCGCGGTCGCGGACAATTTCCTGCGCCTGCTGCTCTTTCATGAGCCGTGGCGGACGATCCCCCTATTTTGACTCCGGCGGCTCGATCACGCCGAAGACGCCCTCTCTGCAAAGCTCCGTGATCCGCACGCACCGGACCCGATTGCGCAGCCCCTCGCCCTCGGCATAGACCTTGACGTAGTTCGGCGCGTGCCCGGCGAAATAGCCCTGCTCCGGCTGCTCAAACAGCACCTCCTGCACCGTCCCGATGAGCGCCGTGTGGAAGCTGTCCTCCAGCTCCGCCGCGACGGCTGCCGCGCGCGAAGCGCGCTCCTCCTTGACCGCCTTTGGGACCTGTTCCGGCATCTTCGCTGCGGGCGTCCCCGCTCTGCGGGAATAGGGAAAAATGTGGACCTTGGACAGACCGCATTTCCGGATAAACGTCAGCGACTCCTCAAACTCCTCCTCCGTCTCGCCCGGGAAGCCGACGATCAGATCGGTCGTCACGGCGCAGCCTGGAAAATACGCGTTCAGCAGCCGCACGCTTTCATAATACCGCGCCGAATCATACTTCCGGTGCATTTTTTTCAGGACCGTGTCGCTCCCGCTCTGCAAGCTCAGATGAAACTGCGGGCAGAGGTTCGGGAAGCTGGACAGCTCCCTGCAAAAATCCTCGTCGATCGTCCGCGGCTCGAGCGACCCCAGCCGGATGCGCATCTCCGGCACCGCCGCACACAGCGCCGCGAGCAACTGCCGCAGGCAGCTGCCGTCATGCCATTCCCAGCCCCATGACGAAATTTCAATACCGTTTACGACCATCTCGCGGTATCCCTCGCGTGCGAGCGTCTGCGCCTGCTCCACTGCCGCCTCCAGCGGCAGCGAACGCACCCGCCCGCGGGCATAGGGGATGATGCAGTAGGTGCAGAAATTGTTGCACCCGTCCTCTACCTTCAAAAGCGCACGCGTCCGCTCGGCAAGCCCGCCCGCCGGCAGCTGCTCGAATGTGCGCGGAAGTCCCGCGTCCTCGACGCGCTCCCAGCGCAGCTTTTCCCGCGCCGCCTGCGCCATATGATCAAGAAATTCCGCCCGTCCATCCGTCCCGATGAGCACGTCCACATCAAGCTTTCGAATTTCCCCCGGCGCGGTCTGCGCATAGCAGCCGCACACGCCGATCACGGCGTTCGGGTTGAGCTTCCGCGCGCGTCGGATGGCGTTGCGCGATTTTTTGTCCGATACCGCCGTCACGGTGCAGGTATTGACGATGTAGCAGTCGCAGATGCCGTCAAATTCCCCAAGCGTATCGCCGCGCTCGAGCAGCATCTGCTGCATTGCCTGCGTCTCATACTGATTGACCTTGCAGCCGAGCGTATAAAATGCGTATTTCATAAGCAAAACCACCAAAAAGCAGAATTTTACAAAAAAGTATTTTTATAATTTGCGAATAGTTTCGTCAGGGCATTTCAATTATAATATAAAGTAATATCCTATATCCGCTGACCCAGCGCCGTCCTTCAGCGTCATTATATCCGACAACGCCTCGATTGTACAGTCATTTCAGGAGGTTTTCCCGTGCGAGAATTTACCGTGATATTTCATTCTGTCAAAGAGATCGGAGAATTTGTCAGCATTGCCAACCGCCAGACCTTCTCCGTCCAGCTTCTCTACGGCACGACCGTCCTGGACGCAGGCTCCATCCTGAGCCTCTGCTGCCTCGGGCTCAACCGTCCGCTGACCGTCCGCGTCTGCGACGGCGCGCAGAGCGAGGCGTTCTGCCGCGAGATCCAGCCATTCCTCGCAGAGCCCGCCGCTGTCGGCTGAGCCATTTCTGAGTGCTACTGCGCCCTTCCGTTTCATATGCTTGTACCAGCTGAAACGGAAGGGTGATTTTTTATGCGAAACAAGCTGCTTTGCCTGCTTCTTGCCGGCGCGACGGCGCTGGCGCTGTGCATTCCCGCGCGGGCGGTCGAGCTGGATATCTCTGCGCCGTCCGCCATTCTGATGGAGCGCTCCACGGGTGAAATTCTGTACGAGCAGAACGCGCACGAGCGCCTTGCGCCCGCCAGCGTGACGAAGATCATGACGCTGCTTCTGGTCATGGAGGCGCTGGAAGACGGTCGCATCTCCTGGGATGACACCGTGACCACCTCCGCCGCAGCCGCCGCCAAGGGCGGCAGTCAGATCTATCTGGAGGAAAACGAGCAGCTTCCGCTGACCGAGATGCTCAAATCCGTCGTTGTCGCCTCCGCGAACGACTGCGCCTGCGCTCTTGCCGAGCACATCGCCGGCAGCGAGAGCGCCTTCGTCGGCATGATGAACGAGCGTGCGGAGCAGCTCGGCATGACCGACACGCATTTCGTCAACTGCACCGGTCTGGACGACGGCGCGGACGCGTCCGAGCATCTGACCACCGCCTATGACATTGCGCTCATGTCGCGTGAGCTTCTGAAGCATGACGGGATCAAAAAGTACACCACCATCTGGATGGATACCGTCCGCAACGGTCAGTTCGGGCTTGCCAACACGAATAAGCTCGTCCGCTTTTACGACGGCACCACAGGGCTCAAGACCGGCTATACCTCCGGCGCGGGCTACTGCCTCTCCGCCTCCGCCGAGCGCGGCGGCATGGAGCTGATCGCCGTCGTCATGCACTGCGACACCAGTCCGCACCGCTTTGAATCGGCGAAGGCGATGCTGAACTACGGCTTTTCCAATTTCGCGCTCGCCGTCCCGCCCACTGCGGCGGACATTCCCGCCGTCCCGGTCGTGCTCGGGCACGCTGAGACGGTCACGCCCATCCTTCAGAGTGCGGAGCCGGTCCTGATCGACAAGGCGCTCGCCTCCTCGCTCTCCTCGCAGATCACGGTCGACGAGTCCGTCACCGCGCCGGTCGAAAAGGGGCAGCGCCTCGGCACGCTCACCATGACCGCCGGTGACAGGGTCATCGCCGAGCTTCCGCTCGTCGCGCCGGAGGCGGTCGCTGCGCTGAGCTGGTGGGATGTATTTACGCAGATGATGCAAAAGCTCTGCATGGGCTGACAGCCCATACGCGCCCGAAGGGCTAAAAAATAACCGCGCCCGAAGGACGCGGGGCAATTCGTCACCCGAAGGGTGATGCCTCTTTGCGCCCGCAAGGGCGCAAGCCGCGC
>CAKTVN010000196.1 GCA_934623545.1 uncultured Oscillospiraceae bacterium | reverse complement strand
TCTTCATCCGGCTCTTGCGGGTCAGAAAATCTGTGGTTTCTTCTTTTTCGGTTGAGCGTGCTTGTTTTTGCTTTTGGGGCACTTGCAATTCCCCGGCAGTCATGGTAAAATGAAGAATAATTTTGGCTATATTTCGAACATTTTGATGAGAAAAGCGCGCGCTGTTCGTACGTTCGGCATTGGGATGCAGTGGAGAAAAGGATAGGAGAGGACATGGATAAACGTCTTTTGCTGGCCAGTCCGCATATGTCGGACAAGGGCTATGAACTGGAATATATCCACGACGCGTTCCGGAAAAACTGGATCGCGCCGCTGGGCGAGAACGTGAATGAATTTGAAAAAACCATGGGCGCGTACATGGGCCGGGGCTGTCCCGTCGCGCTGTCCGCCGGGACGGCGGCGCTGCATCTGGCGATGATCCTTGCGGGCGTGCGGCCCGGCGATACGGTGTTCTGCCAGAGCCTGACCTTTTCCGCGTCGGCCAATCCCGTGGCCTACTGCGGTGCAAAGCCGGTATTTATCGACTCCGAGCGTGAGACGTGGAACATGGACCCCGCTGCGCTGCGCCGCGCGTTCGAGCAATACGGCACGCCGAAGGCGGTCGTCGCGGTACACCTGTACGGCAACCCCGCCAAGCTGGACGAGATCACTGCCATCTGCCGCGAGTACGGCGTTCCCCTGATCGAAGACGCTGCCGAGGCGCTGGGGTCTACATACAACGGCCAGAAATGCGGCACGTTCGGTGAATTCGGCGGGCTGTCGTTCAACGGCAACAAGATCATTACCACTTCTGGCGGCGGTATGCTGCTGTGCCGGACAGAGACGGAAGCCAAGCACGCGCTGAAGCTGGCGACGCAGGCACGCGAGAACGCGCCGTGGTACCAGCACGAGGAAATCGGCTACAACTACCGTATGAGCAATATCTCCGCCGGAATTGGTCGCGGACAGATGAAGGTTCTGCCCCTGCGCGTGCGGCAGAAGCAGGCGATTTTCAATCGCTACTGTGAAAATTTAAAGGGCCTGCCGCTCGTCATGCAGCCGAAGCTGGACTGCGCCGAGCCGAACCGCTGGCTGTCGGTCGCGCTTCTGGACAAGGACTGCGGCATAACGCCCGCTGAACTTTTGGCAAGGCTGAACGAGACAAATATCGAGGGCCGCCACCTCTGGAAGCCGATGAATTTGCAGCCGGTCTTCGCCGATCGTCCCTTCGTCAGCGTCGAGGAGGAACCGGTTTGCAATGACCTGTTTTCGCGCGGCGTGTGCCTGCCGAGCGACACGAAGATGACCATGGACGACGTGGACCGCGTCTGCGCGGCCATCCGGGGGAACTTCTGATGCGGCACAGAGCGGGATTTTATGAGAAATACGGTAAGCGCTTTCTTGATTTTTTTCTTTCTGGAATGGCGCTGATCATCCTGTCCCCCGTGCTTCTCGTGACGGCGATTTTGGTGCGTGTGAAGCTGGGCTGCCCTGTGATCTTCTGTCAGGAGCGTCCGGGCAAGGACGAGCAGATCTTCAAGCTCCATAAGTTCCGCAGCATGAGCGACGCGCGGGATGAAACTGGCGAGCTGCTGCCGGATCAGGAGCGGCTGGGTAAATTTGGCCGCATCCTGCGCGCGACAAGCCTGGATGAGCTTCCTGAGCTATGGGATATCTTCTGTGGAAAGATGAGCCTCGTCGGGCCGCGACCGCTGCTGGTGAAATATCTGCCGCTCTATAACGACGAGCAGCATTACCGCCACGCCGTCCGCCCCGGCCTCACCGGCTGGGCGCAGGTGCATGGCCGCAATCTTTCCTCATGGGAGGAACGCTTTGCCTACGACGTGGACTATGTAGACCACATCAGCTTCGCGCTGGATGTAAAAATCATTTTCATGACCATCCGCTGCGTCTTCGCCCACGAGGGGATCAGCGCGGAGGGCAGCGCGACAAAAGAGGAGTTTACCGGCCCTAAAGCTTATCTTTGAGAAATAGAGTGGGTGTTCAATATGAAACTGCTATTAACGAGTATAGGCAGACGAGTTGAATTAGTCCAAGCATTCAGGAACGCCGCAGAAAAGCTGAACGAAGACCTGCGTGTTGTAGGTGCAGATATGTCCCTAACGGCACCTGCATTGTACTTTTGCGATGAGGCCGTACGTGTTAGCCGAATTCACGACAAAAACTACATTCCTCAGCTTGTTGATATTTGCAAAGAACGGAAAATCGACTGCCTGATTCCTACGATTGATACAGAATTGCTGATTCTGGCACAGAGTAAATCAAAATTTGAGGCAGTTGGAACAAGGGTACTTGTTTCTGATGTCGAAAGGATTGCTTTGTGCCGCGATAAGCGCAAAACGGCAGATTATTTTAAGCAGATCGGGCTAAATACCCCTGTACCTGTTGACAAGGTTGCAGATTATGCAAATGGATTCCCGGCATTTATAAAGCCGCTTGACGGCAGTTCGAGTATAAACGCATACAAAGTCCAGAACAAAGCAGACCTTGCGGCGTATGCAAATCTGATTCCCGACTATATCATTCAACCTTTTATTTCGGGACGCGAGTTTACAATTGATATTTTCTGTGATTTTGACGGAAATCCCATTTTTATTACACCACGGGAACGATTGGCCGTTCGTTCGGGAGAAGTCCTCAAGACAAAAATATATCAAAACAAGGTCATAATTGACGAGATGAAACACCTTGTGAAAGATTTTAAGCCTTGCGGGCAAATTACGGTTCAGCTTATACACGACGATATATCACAGAAAAATTTCTATATTGAAATCAATCCGCGCTTCGGCGGCGGAGCTCCCTTGAGCATGAAAGCCGGGGCGGACAGTGCAGCTGCGTTGATTCGGCTCTTGAAGGGCGAAGCGCTCAGCTACATGGAGTGTGCAGCGCGAAATGGTGCTACATACAGCCGATTCGATCAAAGTGTTTGTATTGACGAAGGAAGTGAAGGCTATGATCGAAGTATGTAGCGTATTAGATGTCGAAAAATATAGTTCAGAGTTTAAAGTAATACTTTTTGACTTAGACGACACGCTTTATAGCGAAAAAGACTATGTAAGAAGTGGATTTCACCAAGTTTCAAGCCTGTTTTCTGAGAGAAACGAAGCGGAAGCAAGGCTGTGGACATTTTTCCTGGAGAACAAACCGGCAATTGATTGTCTTTTGTCCGAACGGCAAATTGCAGATACAAATTTTAAAGAGCGATGCTTGCACGCATACCGGTTCCATAGTCCGCAAATTTGCTTATACCCGGGCGTACGTGAAATGCTTCTTAGAATGCGGGAGCAGAAGAAAAAGCTTGGGCTGATAACAGATGGCCGTCCAGAGGGGCAACATGCCAAAATTGATGCGCTTAAAATACGAGACGTATTTGACAAAATTATTGTTACGGACGAATTGGGCGGCACCTCGTTTCGGAAACCCAATCCAAAGGCATTTGAACTCATGGCTGAATGGTTCGGTGCCTCATTCGAAAGTATGTGTTATGTCGGAGACAACAAAGCAAAAGATTTCGATGCCCCGGAAAAGCTGGGGATGCATTCAATATGGTTTCAAAATGCTGATGGAATTTATTTTGGTCATAGCTGAATAGAGAATGGTTGTTTTTGGAGGAGAATAACTTGAATATTTGTATTTGCGTAAATACTCTCAGCTACGCAATGGGCGGAGTAAGTACACATATTCTTGATC
>CAKTVN010000195.1 GCA_934623545.1 uncultured Oscillospiraceae bacterium | reverse complement strand
GAGCACCTGCCCATCCGGCTTCAGAAGCTTCTGAACAGCGGGAAGGACGATCTTCAGCGAGATAAACGACACGTCGATCACCGAAAGGTCCAGCGGCTGCCCGAGGTCCTCCGGCGTGACGTAGCGGATGTTGGTGCGCTCCATGACCACGACACGCGGGTCGGAGCGGATCTTCCACGCCAGCTGTCCGTAGCCGACGTCGATGGCAAAGACCTTCGCCGCACCCTGCTGCAAAAGGCAGTCGGTAAAGCCGCCGGTCGACGCGCCCGAGTCGCTGCAAACATAGCCGGTCGGGTCGACGCCGAAATCGCGCAGCGCCTTCTCAAGCTTCAGTCCGCCGCGGCTGACGTAGGGACAGGTGCTGCCGCGCACCTCGATCTCGGCGGAATGCGGAACATCCGCCCCCGCCTTGTCGACCTTCTGTCCGTCGACGTAGACCTCGCCGCTCATGATGATCGCCTGCGCCTTGCTTCTGGACTCGCAAAGCCCACGTGAAACCAGCAGCACGTCGAGTCTTTCTTTATTTTTCACGCTGCATGACCTCCGTGATCTTTTGATACAGTCCTTCCGCATCCAATCCCGCGCAGCGGTAAAGCTCCGGGATGGAGCCGTGCTGCCAGAACCGTGCGCCGAGATTGACGCGCGCGCAGGCGCATGAGACGCCCTGCTCCGCGAGCGCGGAGAACAGTTCCTCCGCGATGCAGCCCGCGTCCGCCGTCTCCTCCGCGACGAGCAGACGCCCGGTCTTTTGGACGGAGGCGATGACCGGCTCCATGTCCAGCGGCGCAATGACCGGAAGCTTGATGATCTCCAGTGAAATTCCGTTTTCCGCGCAGAGCGCCTGCGCGCTGATCGCGGAATTGAGCAGCGTTCCGTAGGTCACGAGCGTACAGTCCGTGCCCTCTGAAAAGACCGGCGCGGTCGTGCAGCCGGTGTAGCTGCCCTCGCCGCCGGCCGGATACCGGACGGCGACCGGACCGCGGCACTCGCGTACCGCGCTGCGCAGCATCCGGCGCAGCTCTTCGAGACTGGACGGGCAGAAAATTTTCATGCCCGGGATCTGGCGCAGATAGCCGACATCGAAGGCGCCGTGATGCGTCTCGCCGTCCGCACCGACAAGCCCGGCGTGATCGACTGCAAACACAACGTGCAGCTGCATGAGCGCAACGTCGTGGAGCATCATATCATACGCGCGCTGGAGGAAGGTCGAGTAGATCGCGACGACCGGGACCATTCTCTGCGCCGCAAGCCCGCCTGCCATTGCGACGGCGTGTCCTTCGGCGATGCCGACATCGAAATAGCGCTTCGGAAACGCCTTCGCAAAGCCGTCGAGCCCGACGCCATGCTGCATGGCGGCGGTGATGGCGCAGATGCGATCATCGCTGCGCGCAAGCGCCGTCAGCTCCGCGCCAAAGGCGGCGGAGAAGCTCTGCGTTTTCGGTGCGGTCGGGCGGCCGCTCACCGGGTCAAAGCGCCCGACGCCGTGATAATTTTGCGGCGTTTTTTCCGCCGGGGCAAAGCCCTTGCCCTTCTTTGTGATGAGGTGCAGCAGCACCGGCTCCTTCAGCGCCGCACTGACGCGCAGCAGTTCGGAGATCTTCTCCACATCGTGCCCGTCGACCGGTCCGAGGTATGTAAAGCCCATATCCTCAAAGAGCGTCTTGCCGATCAATCGGCGGCGCAGATCGCTCTTGACCCGGTGGGTGAAGGAATAGAGCCTTCTTCCGCCGGGGATGCGCGCGGTAAAGCGCCGGTACCAGAGCTTGAAGTCGAGATACGCCGGGCGCAGCCGGACCTTCGCGAGATAGCGCGAGATCGCGCCGACATTTGGCGTGATGGACATCCCATTGTCGTTGAGAATGACGATCAGCGGCTCGCGGCTCGCGCCGGCGTTGTTGAGCCCCTCATAGGCAAGCCCGCCGGTCAGCGCGCCGTCGCCCAGCAGGGCGATCACATGATAGTCTTCTTTTTTGAGCGTCCGCGCCCGCGCCATCCCGAGCGCGACCGAGACCGCGTTGGAGGCGTGCCCGGCGATGAACGCGTCGTGGACGCTCTCACAGGGCTTTGGGAAGCCGGATAGCCCGCCGAACTGACGGAGCGTGTCAAACCGGTCCATCCGCCCCGTCAGGATCTTGTGGACATAGGACTGGTGTCCCACGTCGAAGACCAGACGGTCGCGGCTGGTATCGAAGGTTTTCTGGATGGCAAGCGTCGTCTCGACGATGCCGAGGTTCGACGCAAGGTGACCGCCGGTCTGCGAGACGTGCTCGATGAGGAACTGCCGCAGCTCCCGGCAGAGCCGCTCGTCCTCATCCCGGCTGAGCCGGAGCAGATCGTCGCGGCTGTGAATGTTCTCTAAAATCATGACTCTCTCTTCTCCGCTCCGCGCCGCTTGCCGCGCAGCTTCGCGGGAAGTGTTTTGAAAAATGTCAGCACCTTTGCCGTCGTCTGGACGATGGAGGTGCTCATATGGATGGCAAAGGTCTTGCCGAAGGCTTTGCCGCCGACGGTCAGCGCCGCGACCAGCGCGGACATGAGAAGCTCGATCAGCGGATTTGCCGACCGCCCGGAGAGCGCCTTCGCCGCGATCGTCGCGGAAGCCGCACCGGAAATAACGCCGCAGATGTCGCCGATGACATCGTTGCAGAACGAGGACACACGGTTTGCGTTGCGGATGAGCTTGAGCGCCTCCGCCGCCTCTGGGACCTTGCGCGACGCCATCGAGTGAAACGGCTTTTCCTCCGCCGAGGTCACCGCGACGCCGATGATGTCAAAAATAATGCCGATCAAAATGATGCCGATCAAGATCAGAAACGAGACCGCCAGATCGGCGCGACCCAGCAGCTCCGAGGAGATGAAGGACATCGTCCCGGAGATGAGCATGGTCAGAACAAAAATGAGTACGATCCATTTGTAATCCGGCTTCGGCATTTTTTTGCCGCTTTTCTTTTTCGCCTGGCTCAAAGGAAACCTCCTGAATTTGAAGCGTCTGAAGCGGACGCAGAAAATATGGGCAGCCCCGCAGAAGCTCCGAACTGCCCGAAATCCGTATTCACGCCCTGCCCGCATTCGCGCAGTGAATATAAAACTGATAAACTGATCAGATCTGCATGAGATCGTACTGCCGCCCGCACCGCAAATTTTTGCTCAGGCAGGCGTCAGCCGACAAGGACAAGCGCGTCGGTACAGGAACGTGCGGTTCTGATCAAAAAATAAATACAATGGCGGCAGAAATGATTAATCTTACGGCTTAGGTCGGGTTTGTTTTCCCCCTGGACGCACCTCCCGTCGCCGAGGAGGCGGTTTCCCTTTGAGGTCCAGACCGGTCTGTCTCCATAACCGGTACCCGATTGCCACTTAGTCCGTACCGCAATCCCATTTCTGCCCCATACAGACAGCCTAGGTGATTTCCACTGCGGATTTTTCCGATCTCTATCCTCTTTTGCAAGCAGTCTTTCCAAAGAAAACATCCAACGCTCAAGGCCATGAGTTTGGGTGCTTGGCTCTTTTTCCCTGAGCTGCTCACGCAAGGCAGGCTACACTGCACACAGCGTTCACGGCTTAAAGCCGGGTAGCACCGCAATGCAGGTTCAATCCGGTACCGTACAGAGGTCGCTGACCACAAAGGGAGTACGCCCCTGCACAAGATCCGGTCTCCGCAGCGGCCGGGTCCGTATTTCCCATGCCATTGGGACTGGCCCGTCCGCCG
>CAKTVN010000194.1 GCA_934623545.1 uncultured Oscillospiraceae bacterium | reverse complement strand
GGCGTGTACGTCGCGCAAAGCACTTTACGTGCCGCAAGTGTGGAATTTGTGCGCCAAAAGCGCACAAATTATGCGCGCCGCGGCACGCAGCTTTTTCAAACGGAAAACCAGCGAAGCGTTTTCCGTTTGAGAGCTTGTCAAAAAGACTTTTTTGACAAGCTCAAAAGCCCGGCGCTTGCGCGCCGGGCTTCTTGCTTATTCGCTCCGCAGGGCGACGACCGGGTCCTTCCGCGCGGCGAGCCGCGAGGGGATGAGACCTGCGATAAACGTCAGCACCATGGAGATGGCGACGAGCGCCGCGCCCGCTGCGGCGGGAAGCGCCGCGCCGAGCGTTGCAATGCCGGTCAAATGCTGCACGATGGCGTTGATCGGCAAAATCAGCACCAGCGTCAGCCCGATGCCGATGAGTCCGGCGATCAAGCCCTCAATGAGCGTCTCGGCGTTGAACACACGCGCGATGTCGCGCTTGGACGCGCCGATGGCGCGCAGGATGCCGATCTCCTTCGTGCGCTCCAGGACGGAGATATAGGTGATGATGCCGATCATGATCGACGAGACGACCAGCGAGATTGCGACGAACGCGATGAGCACATAGGAAATGGCGTTGATGATCGTCGTGATCGAGCTCATGAGCAGCGCCACATAGTCCGTATAGGTGAGCTGCTGCTCCTCCGAAACGGTCTCATTATAGCGCGAGATGCAGTCGGCAATGGCGTCCTTATCCGAGAAGGTCGCGGCATAGAGGCTGACCTTCGACGGACGCCCCGGCTCGACGTATCCGAGCGTATCGAGCACGTCGGAATAGGTGCTGTCGGAATACCGCGCGGGCGCGTAGCTTTCATACAGATAGTCCGTCTGCGCCTGCGTGCGCTCCGTCATATCCATCGCGGCGGCGAGCTGGTCCGCCGTCATCGCGCCGAGCTGCTGCGCAATGCCCTCGGCATACTGCTGCGCGATGGACTCGCGCACCATCTGCTCCACATAGGAAAAGAGCGTTTCGTCGTCCATCTGCGCGATGTAGCCCTGCACCTCCTCGGCGCTGACGCCCATCTGCTCGGCATAGGCGCCCGCCATCTGCTGCTCGATGCTCTCGCGCGTCATGCCCTGCATCGTCTGCTCGGTCATGGCGTTTAAGTATTCCTCCGCGGGCTGCTGCATCATGTCCAGATACATCTGCGCCTTTTCCTGCGCAGAGGCGGCGCTCAAAAGCTCCGTCAGCGCGGCGTTCTTCTCGTCCTCGGTCGGCTCCTCGGTGTCGTCGGTCTTGAAAGGAAGCGCCGTCAGCACATCGGTATCCGGGTCATTCAGCTGCGCGCAGACGATCTCGCTGCCGGCAGTCTGCTGCATGACATACTCGCTCAGCGCGCCGGTGTAGCCGATGGAGCCGCTGAGCATTGTCGCGGCGGCGTCCGGGTTCGGACGGACAATGCCGGAGATCTTCAGCGTCGTGCCAACGTCGTCCGAGCCGAAGAGATAATCCATTCCCGCGTCGGTCAGCGACAGATCGGTGTAGCCGCCCTGTGCGTCCCTGCGGTAGTTTTCACACGGCAAAATCAGCTTGAAGGTGCGTCCGCACAGCTCCTCATAGCTCCAGCTCATCGCCTCGGTGGAGACCTCTTTTTCGTCCATCGCATCCTGCATGGCTGCGTTCATCTCCGCCTCGGTCTTCAGCCCCATCGCGTACATGACCAGATCGGAGATCTCATCGTTTTTGCTCACGACCAGCACGACCTCGTCATAGCTCTGCGGCCAGTGCCCGTAGAGCACGTCATACTGCGACTGAACGAGCGGCGAGACGCTCTCGCCGTCCTCGCCCGGAAGCAGCTCCTCCCACACGTCCATGGAGGAATAGAAGCTGCCAAAACGGGAAAAATAGGCGCTGTAATCACCGCCGTAGAGGCTGGACATCATGTTCTGCATCAGCTCCATGACGTCCGCCTTGACGATCTTGCCGTCGGTGTCCTTCGCGTAGACCGGCAGCGTCAGATCATAGGAATACTGCACAGCGGACAGGTACTGGTGGATCTCGCTGTCCGGGTCGGCAAGATACTCGCGGAAGGCGGCGAGGTCGTTCGTCTGCGTCTCGGTCTGATTGAAGCTGTTCATCAGCTCATACATGACGGTGGAGGCGTAGACGCGCCCGTCCTCGTGCGGCTCGGAATCCGCATCCTCATGCGCGCCCATGAGCGAGGAGACCATCGCGCTCATGTCCATGCTCTCTGCTTCGATGGTGATGGGGTAAGAGGAAAGCGTATCCTCCTGCACATCGTCGATATAATTCTGAATGCCGTTCGACAGCGCCAGTATGAGCGCAATGCCGATGATGCCGATCGACCCGGCAAACGCGGTCAAAATCGTCCGCGCCTTCTTTGTCATCAGGTTGTTGAGCGACAGCCCGAGCGCCGTAAAGAACGACATCGAGGTCCGCTTCGGCTTTTTCTGTGCGGCGGGCGCGGTCTGCGCCGATTCCTCATACGGCGCGGAGTCGCTCACGACAGCGCCGTCCAGCAGCCGGATGGTGCGCGTGGCGTACTGCGCCGCGAGCTCCGGGTTGTGCGTGACCATAATGATGAGCTTTTCATGGGAGATCTCCTTGAGCAGCTCCATGATCTGCACGGACGTCTCCGAATCGAGCGCGCCGGTCGGCTCGTCGGCAAGCAGGATCTCCGGGTCGTTGACGAGTGCGCGCGCGATGGCAACGCGCTGCATCTGCCCGCCGGACATCTGGTTCGGTTTTTTGGAGAGCTGGTCGCCCAGCCCCACGCGCTCCAGCGCGCGTTTGGCGCGCTCGCGCCGCTCCGTGCGCGAAACGCCCGAAAGCGTCAGCGCGAGCTCCACATTCTGAAGCACGCTCTGGTGCGGGATCAGATTGTAGCTCTGGAAGACGAAGCCGATGGAGTGATTGCGGTAGGAATCCCAGTCGCGGTCGGAAAACTGCCTGGTCGAGCGCCCCTTGATGAGCAGATCGCCGGAGGTATACTGATCGAGCCCACCGATGATGTTCAAAAGGGTCGTCTTGCCGCAGCCGGACGGACCGAGAATAGCGACAAATTCCTGCTGACGAAATTCCAGCGAAATTCCGCGCAGCGCATGGACCGTCGTGTCGCCGACGGCATAGTCCTTAACAATTTGATTGAGTTTCAGCATCCGGACACCTGTTTCCTGTGAGATATGAAAACAATTTTAACGCGCCGCGCGCGTGAAATCATGAACAGTCTGTAAAAAGGGCGTTTATGCGTCTCAAATAAAAAAGTTTGTGAGACATGCTAAAAAATATTATGTTTCTGTGAAAAATTTCAGTACAAAATATCGCGAAAATAGGACAATTTTAGGTAATTTATCACTAGACAGATGGATGTAAATACAGTATAATTTAGCCTGTTCGGAAATGTAATTTTGTGCGTCGGGTCTCCCCGGCGTTCGCTTTGAAGGAGGAACTTATCATGTCTGTTAAAGTTGCTATCAATGGTTTCGGTCGTATCGGTCGTCTGGCGTTCCGTCAGATGTTCGGCGCGGAAGGCTACGAAGTCGTCGCCATCAACGACCTGACCTCCGCCAAGATGCTCGCGCATCTGCTGAAGTATGACTCCACGCAGGGCAACTACGTCGCGCAGGGTCACACCGTTGACTTCCACGAGGGCGAAGGCGAAGACAACTACATCGTTGTCGACGGCAAGAAGATCGTCATCTACAAGATGCCGAACGCTGCTGA
>CAKTVN010000193.1 GCA_934623545.1 uncultured Oscillospiraceae bacterium | reverse complement strand
CGAGGTAGTCGAAATACTCTGCATTTCTTTCGACTTCCATACGTCAAATATTCAACGGGCACACACGTAACGATACGCATCTGTTTATCGTGCGCTCAGGAAACCCGATTGGACGGTCGCCCGCAAGGGCGTTCGGACTACGGAAAGAGGAACGACAACACGTAAAATGTAACGACTCGTTTTTCTGCGCGTCAGCGCTATTTCGCGTCCCCAAGCACTCTTTTCTCCACCATCTTTTCTCTTGCGAGAGAAAAGATGGTGCCGCCGGAGGCACAGTTGCGGTGTCACCGCATAAACGGAACCTCCGGTGAATCCGGAAAATAGTTCCGCTCGGATATATGCCAGGGTCAAGGGCAGGAACCCCAATCCTTGCAGACATCCACCCACGCGGTATATTTTGAATACTGCTCCAGCTCCGGAATGGTCAGCTCGATCGCGCTGTTTGCGCTCCCGGCGGCGGGGAAGACTGTTTCAAACCGGTGCAGCGACTCGTCCAGATAGACCCGGACGCCCTCCTTGACGGCGAACGGGCAGACGCCGCCGACGGCGTGCCCGATGTACTGCGGCACGTCGTCGTGCGCGAGCATTTTTGCCTTCGTGCCGAAGAAGGCTTTGTACTTCCGGTTGTCAATGCGCGCGTCACCCGCGGCGACGATCAGAATGCAGCCGTCGTCCAACAAGAACGAAAGCGTTTTTGCGATGCGCGCCCCGTCGACGCCGACCGCCTGCGCCGCCAGCTCGACCGTCGCGCTGGACACGTCAAATTCCCGAATCCTGTCTGCAATTCCAAGCGTAGTGAAATACGCGCGTACCTTTTCGATCGACATGGCAGTTCCTCCGTGGATATCCGGGCGCGAAGCCCTTTTTGCGCGTATTTTAGCAAATCACGCGGGAACTTGCAAGCCCTTGACAAATGCGCTATAATCATCGCAAGAGGGAGGAGATGGCTGTATGACCAGAACCAATGTGATGCGCCTGCTGGACGCGGCGAGGATCGCCTATCGCACGGCGGAATATGAATATGACGAGAGCGACCTCGGCGGAATGCACGCGGCGGAGGCGATCGGAATGCCGCCGGAGCAGATCTTCAAGACCCTCGTCGCGCGCGGTGAGAAAAACGGCTATCTGGTGTTCTGCATTCCGGTCTGCTGCGAGCTCGATCTCAAAAAAGCCGCGAAAGCGGCGAAGGACAAAAAGGTGGAGCTCATCCACGTCAAGGAGCTTCTCCCGCTGACCGGCTATGTGCGCGGCGGATGCAGTCCCATCGGCATGAAAAAGGCGTTCCCGACCTTTCTGGACGAGACGGCGCAGCTCTATGATGAGATCGGCGTTTCCGCCGGCTGCCGCGGGTGCCAGATCTTGCTTTCGCCCGACGCGCTGATCGATTATGTAAATCCGTCGCTCTGCGACCTGACTGAATAAGGAGACTGAACATGAAATTTGAGTACAAGACCAAGGGCACCTGCTCGAGCCGCATCCTGTTTGACATCGAGGACGGCTGCGTCCGGAATCTGGAGTATATCGGCGGCTGCAACGGCAACCTTCAGGGCATCAGCAAGCTGGTGGACGGCATGAAGGTCGACGATGTGATCGCCCGCGTGCAGGGCATCCACTGCGGCATGAAAGCCACATCCTGCCCAGACCAGCTCGCGCAGGCGCTGATGCAGGCGAAGGAGAAGCTCGCGGAGCAGCCGGCGTAAAAAACAGGACCGCCGCCCGTAAGGGCGGCTGATCTTATACCATGTGGCACGACTCGCAATTCTCGCAGTCCGGGAACTTCGACTTGTCGTATGCAATGCCGTTCTTGTCGTAATAATCCTTGATGGCGGATTTGAACGCCTCCTCCGCCAGCACTGAGCAGTGAAGCTTGTGCGCGGGCAGCCCGCCGAGCGCCTCAACGACGTCCTTGTTCGTGATGGCGAGCGCCTCATCAATGGTCTTGCCCTTGATCATCTCGGTCGCCATCGAGCTCGAGGCGATCGCGCTGCCGCAGCCGAAGGTCTCAAACTTGACGTCCTCGACGCGGTTGTCCTGAATCTTCAGGTACATCTTCATGATGTCGCCGCATTTTGCATTGCCGACCTCGCCGATGCCGTCCGCATCGGGAATTTCGCCGACGTTGCGCGGGTTCATGAAATGGTCCATTACAGTTTCCGTATAAAGTGCCATGATCGTATCCTCCTTACAGTACGAACTTGCGCGCCCCGCTGAGCAGCTCTTTCCAGACCGGGGACATATTGCGCAGATAGCGGACGATCTCGGGGATCTCCTTCAGCATATAATCGACTTCTTCTTCGGTGTTCCACTCGCTGAGACTCAGCCGCAGCGAGCCGTGCGCCACCTCGTGCGGGCGCCCGATGGCAAGCAGCACATGGCTCGGGTCGAGCGAGCCCGAGGTGCAGGCAGAGCCGGAGGAAGCGCAGATGCCCTTCGCGTCCAGCAGCAGAAGAAGGCTCTCGCCCTCGATGCCCTCAAAGCAGAAGCTCACGTTGCCCGGGAGCCGGTTCACGGGGTCGCCGTTGAGTGCGCAGTGCGGGATTTTGGACAGCCCTTCGATCAGCTTGTCCCGCAGCGCGGAGACCTTTTTGGCGTTTTCGTCGATGTGCGCGCACGCATCCTCGAGCGCCGCAGCCATACCCATGATCGCGGGGATGTTTTCGGTCCCGGCGCGCTTGCCGCGCTCCTGCGCGCCGCCCTCGATCAGCGGCGTCAGGATGACGCCCTGCCGGGCATAGAGCAGACCGACGCCCTTCGGACCGTGGAATTTGTGCGCCGAAAGCGAGAGCATATCGATGTTCTCTTCCTTGACATTGATGTGCAGGTGTCCGGCTGCCTGAACAGCGTCGGTGTGGAAGAGAACGCCCTTTTCCTTGCAGACCTTGCCGATCTCCGCGATGGGGAGGATCGAGCCGATCTCGTTGTTGGCGTACATGATCGTGACGAGGCAGGTGTCGTCGCGAATGGCGTCTGCGACCTGCTGGGCGGTGACGGTGCCGGTCGAACCGACCGGCAGAAGCTCGATCTCAAAGCCCTCTTTTTCCAGCCGCTTCAGCGTGTGCAGCACGGCATGATGCTCAAACGCTGTGGAAAGGATGTGCTTTTTGCCCTTGCGCGCGCCGATCTTCGCGGCGGAGAGGATCGCCTGATTGTCCGCCTCGCTGCCGCCGGAGGTGAAGGTGATCTCGCGCGGCTGACAGCCAAGGCACGCGGCGACGCGCTCACGCGCGCTCTGAAGCGCCTCGGCGGCAGCCTGTCCGACGGAGTGCAGGCTGGAAGGGTTGCCGTAGTAGGTCTCCATATACGGCAGCATGGCGTCTATGGCGGTACGGCTCATTTTGGTGGTTGCCGCATTATCTGCATAAATGGTCATGGTATCGCTCCTTTGCTCCGCAAATGAATCGATCTGAATTACATTGCGGTGAATTTTGTCAATCTATTTTCTGCCTGTATTATAGCATATATTCCTACCTTGTCAATAGGTTAATGACGCACAAGTATCCGAAAAGCCTTCCGGAGAATGCGCCTCGCAGAGAATGCGATTTGTGGAGAAATTCCCCCGCAGAAAAAAGCCTCGCAGAGTTCCGCCGCGCACGGCTCCTCGCGCCAATCGGTTCTCGTTCTCTAAAAGGCGTCGCAGACGCCTAAAAACCAAATGTGATACTGATATTCAATTAAAAACTTTCATTCATGGAATGGAAGTTTTTAATATGAAGATCATTATGAGACGCGATT